>JASLFY010000325.1 GCA_030150425.1 Yimella sp.
CAAGCGCGCCTACCGCAAGCTGGCGCGCAAGCTGCACCCCGACGTGAACCCCGGCCCGGAGGCCGAGGCGGAGTTCAAGAAGGTCTCGCAGGCGTACGAGGTGTTGTCCGACGCCGGCAAGCGTCAGCAGTACGACATGGGCGCCGACCCGTACGGCGGTGCCACCGCCGGCTTCGGCTGCAACTTCAGCTTCACCGACATCATGGACGCCTTCTTCGGTGGTGGCGCCGGGGCGGCCGGTGCCGGCCCGCGGTCGCGCGTGCAGCGCGGCCAGGACGCCCTCATCCCGCTGAACATCGACCTGGCCACGGCGGTCTTCGGCAGCAACGAGGAACTCACCTTCGACACCGCGGTGCTCTGCGAGACCTGCGACGGTGACGGTGCCCGCCCGGGCACCGGCCGCCACACGTGCGACGTCTGCCACGGCCTCGGCCAGGTGCAGCAGGTGCAGCGCACCTTCCTCGGCCAGGTCATGGCGACCCGTCCGTGCGGCGCCTGCCGTGGCGTCGGCGAGATCATCGAGTCGCCATGCGTGGACTGCTCCGGCGAGGGCCGTCGCCGCGACCGCCGTACGTTGACCATCAAGGTCCCCGCGGGCGTCGACACCGGCACCCGCATCCAGCTGACCGGCGAGGGCGAGATCGGCCCGGGCGGCGGCCCGAACGGCGACCTGTACGTCGAGATCCGGGTGCGCAAGCACGCCACCTTCCAGCGCCAGGGCGACGACCTGCACTGCTCGGTGGAGCTGCCGATGACCGCGGCCGCGCTCGGCGCGAACCTGCCGCTGGAGACCTTCGACGGCACCCGCGACGTGCAGATCGAGCCGGGCACCCAGCCGGGCGACGTCATCACGCTGCGCGGCCTGGGCGTGACCCACCTGCGGATGAACAGCCGCGGTGACCTGCACGTCCACGCCAACGTCCGTACGCCCACCAAGCTCGACGCCGGCCAGCAGGAACTGCTGCGTCAGCTGGCCCGCGAGCGCGGCGAGGAGAAGCCGGAGCCGACCTTCCAGCGGGCCGACAAGGGCCTGTTCGGCAAGCTCAAGGACGCCTGGGCCGGCAAGTGACCGCACCCCTGTTCCTGCTCGACGACGGTCGGCTGGCGAATGCGCTGGCCGGCCAGATCGTCGTGCTCGACGGCGCCGAGGGGCGCCACGCCGCGACCGTCAAGCGGTTGGGCGCGGGGGAGGCCGTGCTGCTGGCCGACGGGTCCGGCGTGGTCGTCGAGGGCACCGTCGCCGCGGCCGGCAAGGACCGGCTCGAGGTGCGGATCGACGCCATCGGCGACGCCACTCCGCCGCCGCCCCACCTGACCCTCGTACAGGCCCTGGCCAAAGGCGACCGCGACGACCAGGCGATCGAGGCGGCCACCGAACTGGGCGTCGACACGGTCGTGCCGTGGCAGGCCGAGCGGTCCATCGTGCAGTGGAAGGGCGCACGCGGCGCGAAGGCGCTGCGCAAGTGGGAACAGGTCGTACGGGCCGCGGCCAAGCAGTCCCGTCGCGCCACCGTGCCGACCGTCGCACCGCTGCTCACCCGTAGCAGTCTGGCCGAATTGTGTTCCGACGCAACGGTGTTGGTGCTCCACGAGGACGCCGAGACGCCGATCTCCGCGGCCCCGCTGGACGCCGAGCGGATCGTGCTCGTGGTCGGGCCCGAGGGTGGCATCGCGCCGAACGAACTCGAGCTGCTGACCGCCGCCGGCGCTCACGTCGTACGCCTCGGCCCGCACGTCCTGCGGTCCTCCAGCGCCGGCCCGGCGGCGCTCGCGGTGGTGCTCAGCCGTACGCGCTGGTCCTGAGCCGCGGCGGTCCACAGCCGGCCGGTTTTCCGGATGAACCGGGCCCGGCCCGGACCGTAGAATGGACCCCACGATGACAGACAGCGACCATCAGCCCCTGGCCACCTCCCACACCGTCACCATCCCGCCCGACGTGCAGATGGTGCAGCTGCTGGGACCCCGGGACGAGCTGCTGACCACGATGGAACGCTCGTTCCCGCGGCTCGACATCCACGTCCGGGGCAACGACTTCCACCTGCAGGGCGACCCCGGTGACATGGCGCTGGTCGAGGACCTGCTCGACGAGCTGATCACCATCGTCGACGCCGGTCACCCGTTGAACCGGGACGCTGTCGAGCGGTCGATCAGCATGCTGCGCGGGCAGACCCGCGAGCGTCCGGCCGACGTGCTGACGATGAACATCGTCAGCAGCCGCGGCCGCACCATCCGCCCCAAGACGGTCGGACAGAAGGAGTACGTCGACGCGATCGACAAGAACACGATCGTGTTCGGGATCGGTCCGGCAGGCACCGGCAAGACCTACCTGGCGATGGCGAAGGCCGTCGCCGCGCTGCAGGCCAAGGAGGTCAACCGGATCATCCTGACCCGGCCCGCCGTCGAGGCCGGCGAGCGCCTGGGCTTCCTGCCCGGTTCGCTGAACGACAAGATCGACCCCTACCTGCGGCCGCTGTACGACGCCCTGCACGACATGGTCGACCCCGACTCGATCCCGCGGCTGATGGCCAGCGGGACCGTCGAGGTCGCGCCGCTCGCATATATGCGTGGCCGGGCGCAACCGCTCGACGCGCAGGTGTTGACGCCGGACGGATTCGTGCCGATCGGGTCACTGCGCGTGGGAGACCTGGTGGTCGGCTCGAACGGTGAGCCGACCCCGGTGATCGGTGTCTACCCGCAGGGGCGCAAGGAGATCTTCCGCCTGTCCACCCAGGACGGTGCCAGCACCCGATGCTGCGCCGAACACCTCTGGACGGTCACCACCCGGTCGGACAAGCGCCGCGGCAAGACCCGTGTCGTGCAGACCTCGGACATGATCGGTCGGCTGCGAGCCCATCACTACCACCGTTTCGAGCTGCCGGTCGTGGCCCCGGTGATGGCGCCGTCGCGAGCCGTCCCGCTGGACCCGTACGCGCTCGGTCTGTTGCTCGGTGACGGCTGCATCACCGGCCGGACCACGCCGTCGTTCACCACCGCCGACCCCGAACTGGCCGAGCGACTCGACGAGACGCTGGGCGAGCTCGGCATCAGTGTCACTCCCCAGCAGGGCTACGACTACGTGCTGCGGCGGACCGCGGGTGGTCGTGGCGGAGTCATCACCGCGAATCCGGTGACCGCAGTGGTGCGCGAGCTCGGGCTCGAGGGCACGACCTCGGCCACCAAGTTCGTCCCCGAGCAGTACCTCTCGAACTCGGCGGACGTCCGCCTCGCGGTGCTGCAGGGTCTGCTCGACACCGACGGCGGTCCGGTCACCCAGCGCGGCCGGACCTGCCGGGTCCAGTACTGCACCACCTCGCCGCGCCTGCGCGACGACGTCATCTTCCTGGTGCGCTCGCTCGGCGGTGTCGCGTACGTGCGCACCCGGAGCGCGGAAGGTCGCACGCCCGGGCGCGCGAAGGGCCGACCGGTCCCGTACCACCACGACGCGTACGTGGTGGACATCCGGCTCCCTGCGGGGCTGCCGCCGTTCCGGCTCACGCGCAAGCGTCACGCGTACGCGGCCACCGAAGTGGGGCGACCGCAGCGCTACGTGCACAGCATCGAACCCGAGGGTGAGGCCGAGACTGTCTGCATCCAGGTGGCGGCGGCCGACTCGCTCTACGTCACCGACGACTTCATCGTCACCCACAACACCCTCAACGACGCGTTCGTCATCCTCGACGAGGCCCAGAACACCTCGGCCGAGCAGATGAAGATGTTCCTGACCCGTCTCGGCTTCGGCTCGAAGATGGTCATCACCGGCGACGTCACCCAGGTCGACCTGCCCGGCGGCACCACCTCCGGTCTGCGGGTCGTGCAGGACATCCTGGACGGCGTCGACGACGTCCACTTCGCCCACCTGTCGGCGCAGGACGTCGTCCGTCACCGCCTGGTCAGCGCGATCGTCGAGGCCTACGGCGCGTACGACGCGAAGAGCGGCCCCGGACCGCGCCGTACGCCCCGCAGCGGCGGCCCCCGTCCCACCACCACGAACCGGAAGGACCCGTCGTGAGCATCGACGTCCACAACGAGACCGACGTCGAGGTCGACCTGGACGAACTGCACGAGTGCGCCCTGTGGGTGATGCAGGAGATGCGGGTCCACCCGGACGCCGACCTCACGATCACGGTGATCGACGAGGCGGCGATGGAGGTGCTGCATGTCAAGTGGATGGACCTGCCCGGTCCGACCGACGTGATGAGCTTCCCGATGGACGAGCTGCGGCCCGGCCGCGACGGCGAGGAGCCCGACGAGGGCATCCTCGGTGACCTGGTGCTCTGCCCGACCGTCGCCGCGAAGCAGGCGGCGGAGGCGGGTCACACCACCGAGGAGGAGCTGCTGCTGCTCACCGTCCACGGCATCCTGCACCTGCTCGGTTTCGACCACGCCGAGCCGCAGGAGCGCCGCGAGATGTTCGACCTGCAGCGCACGCTGTTGCTGACCTTCCTGGCGCGCAGGCCGCGCGCCGCCCACTCGATCACGCCGCCGTCGGGGGAGTGAACCCTTCGTGATCCTGTTGCTCGTCGCCGCGCTCTGCGCGGTGATCATCGGCGCGACCCTCGCGGCCGTCGAGAGTGCGCTCGGGCGGGTCGGACGAACCCAGGCCGAGGAGTTCGTCGCCCAGGAACGACGCGGCGCGGCGACCCTCGCCGAACTGGTCGAGGACAGCAGCCCGGCCCTGATGGTGCTGAACTTCCTGCGCGTGGTCGCCGAGATGTCCGCCGCCGTCCTGGTGACCATCGCGGTCTACCGCTGGCTCGACCACTTCTGGGCGGTCCTCGGGGTGTCGATCGCGATCCTCGCGGTCGTCAGCTTCGTGCTGGTCGGTGTCTCGCCGCGCACCCTCGGCCGCCGCAACGCGGGGTCCATCGCGTTGCTCACCGCCCCGGCGGTGCGCTGGATGCGTGACCTGCTCGGTCCGATCGCGCATCTGCTGGTCCGGCTCGGCAACGCCGCGACGCCCGGCCGCGGCTTCCGCGACGGCCCGTTCGACTCCGAGGCGGAGCTGCGCGAGTTCGTGGACCTGGCCGGCGACTCGGAACTGATCGAGGCCGAGGAACGCAAGATGATCCACTCGGTCTTCGAGCTCGGCGACACGATCGCCCGCGAGGTGATGGTGCCGCGTACGGACGTCGTCACCATCGAGCGCGACAAGACGCTGCGCCACGCGATGTCGTTGTTCAACCGGTCCGGCTTCTCGCGCGTCCCGGTCGTCGCCGGGGGCCCGGACGAGGTCGAGGGGATGCTCTACCTCAAGGACGTCGCCGAGCGGCTGACCAGCGGCCGTGAGGACCACCGCGACGAACCGGTCCACGACCTGATGCGTGAGGCGACGTTCGTGCCGGACAGCAAGCCGGCCGACGACCTGCTGCGCGAGATGCAGGCCGGCCGTCGACACTCCGCGATCGTGATCGACGAGTACGGCGGCACCGCCGGTCTCGTCACACTGGAGGACATCCTCGAGGAGGTCGTCGGTGAGATCGACGACGAGTTCGACCGGGTCACCCCCGGCGTCGAGGTGCTCGACGACGGCACCACGCGGGTGCCGGCGCGGATGGCGGTCGACGATTTCGCCGAGCTGTTCGCGGTCCACCTCGACGTCGACGACGTCGACACGGTCGGCGGTCTGCTGACCAAGGTGCTCGGACGGGTGCCGCTGGTCGGCGCGACGGCCGAGGTCGAGGGCATGCGGCTCAGCGCCGACCGGATGGCGGGTCGCCGACACCAGATCGCCACGGTGCTGGTGGACCGGCTGCCCGCGCAGGACAACGCCGATCCGGCGGACGATGACCCTGACGTCTCCGACATACTTCGGGAGCGCGACGCAGCGGCGGGAAGGAAGAACAATGAGCAGTGACAACGGCACCGACGAGGTCCCGTTCCGGGCAGGGTTCGCCTGCCTGGTCGGTCGACCCAATGCCGGCAAGTCGACCCTGACCAATGCGCTCGTCGGGCAGAAGGTGGCGATCACCTCCAGCAAGCCCCAGACGACCCGCCACACCATCCGCGGTATCCGCACCGACGACCACTCGCAGTTGGTGCTCGTCGACACCCCCGGGCTGCACAAGCCGCGGACCCTGCTGGGGCAGCGGTTGAACGACGTCGTACGCGAGACCCTGATGGACGTCGATGTGATCGGCTTCTGCCTGCCGGCCGACCAGAAGATCGGCCCCGGGGACCAGTTCATCGCCCAGGAGCTCGCGGAGTTGCGCCGTGGGCGCCGCAAGCCGGTCGTCGCGCTGGCCACCAAGGCCGACTCGGTCACCCGTGACCGGATGGCCGAACACCTCATCGCGATCGACCAGCTCGGTGACTGGCAGGACATCGTGCCCTGCTCGGCGGTCAAGGGCACCCAGGTCGACACCGTCGCCGAGGTGCTCGCCTCGCACCTTCCGGTCTCGCCCAAGCTCTACCCGGACGACGTCCTGACCGACGAGCCCGAGCTGGTGATGGTCGCCGAGTTGGTCCGCGAGGCCGCGCTCGAGGGCGTTCGTGACGAACTGCCGCACAGCCTGGCCGTGGTCGTCGAGGAGATGGTCCCGCGTGAGGGTCGTCCCGAGGGCAAGCCGCTGATGGACGTACGCGTGAACGTCTACGTCGAGCGCCCGTCGCAGAAGGCGATCATCATCGGCCGCGGCGGTTCCCGACTGCGCGAGGTGGGCAGCACCGCCCGCGCCGGAATCGAGGAACTGCTGGGTCAACGTGTCTTCCTCGACCTGCACGTCAAGGTGGCCAAGGACTGGCAGACCGACCCCAACCAGCTGTCCAAGTTGGGCTTCTGAGGACGAGACCGTGACTGATCTGGAGAACCTTGCCTGGGCCGAGTTCGGGGACACCCTGCGCATTCCGGTGGACCCCGACCGCGACTACATCCACTCGATCCCGTGGGACGAGGCGAAGCTGATCGCCGACAAGCCGCTGCTCGACATCGGGTCCGGCTCCGGTCTGACCACCATCGAGCTCGCGAACCGCTTCCCGGACACCGAGATCCTGACCGTCGAACCCGACCCGGTGATGCGCGCGCTGTTGATGCTGCGCATCGCGGAGCAGCCGCAGATCCGCGAGCGCACCACCGTGCTGCCCGAGTCGATCCTGGACTGCTGGCTGCCGCAGGAATGCGGTGGGGCGCTGCTGTTCAACGTCATCTACTTCCTCGGTGGCCGGGCGCGCGACGAGTTCTGGCAGCGGATGGCGAAGGTGCTGGTGCCGGGCGCGCCGATCCTGATGTCGCGCTCGTACGGCGGAGTGCCGGAGCAGCCGATCGCCAAGAAGCTGACCAGCAGCGCCACGATGGGTCGGCACGAGTACCAGCGCTGGTTCGAGGCGTCCCCGATCCGGGACAACCGGATGCAGATCACGAACACCTACGTCGTGTTGCGTGACGGCGAGAAGGTGCGCGAGGTCGTCACGACGGTGACGCCGTGGGGCCTCGACGAGGATCTGGTGCTCGACGAGATCCCGATCGGGATGTTCGGCATCGAGGAGATCGACGACAACTACTTCGCGATCCGGCGGCTGCCTGACATCAGACGCTGAGCACACCGATCAGCCGCTGAGCACACCCGTCAAGCACTGAGAACACCGACCGTCGTCCACGCGTTGCGTACGGCGTCCTCCTGCGACGAGCCGCCGCCATGGCGCTTGCCGGCCGCGGCGATCGTGGCGTCGGCGAAGGTCGCGAAGTCGGCGTCCTTCGGCAGCGCGCCGGCGGTGATCGCGTCGTACCAGATCGGTCCGGCGCCCTCCCAGCTGTTGCCGCCGATGGCGGTCGCCGCGAGGTAGAACGCCCGGTTCGGGATGCCGGAGTTGATGTGGACGCCGCCGTTGTCACCGGCGTCGGTGTGGGGGAGGTCCTGGTAGTCGGCCATGGAGTCGGGCTGCGGGTCCTTGCCGAGGTGGGGGTCGTCGTACGCCGTGCCCGGGGCCTTCATCGACCGCAGCGCCTCGCCGTGGACCTTGGCGGTGAACAGCCCTGCCCCGATCAACCAGTCGGCCTTCTTCGCCGACTGCCCGAGCACCCGCTGCTTCACCATCGACCCGAAGACGTCGGAGATCGACTCGTTCAGCGCGCCGGACTGCCCGATGTAGACCAGGCCGGCGGTGTACTGGGTGAAGCCGTGGGTCAATTCGTGGCCGATCACGTCGACGCTGTCGGTGAAGGACGAGAAGTAGACCCCGTCGCCGTCGCCGAACACCATCTGCTCGCCGTCCCAGTAGGCGTTGTCGAAGTCCTTGTCGTAGTGGACCGAGGCGACCAGTTCCAGCCCGTTGCCGTCGAGGGAGTCGCGCCCGAAGACGTCGTAGTAGAGCGACCAGGTGTCGCCGAGCCCGTCGTAGGCCTCGTTGACCGAGTCGTCGGAGCTCGCCGGTCCGCCCTCGGCCCGGACCAGTTCGCCGGGCAACCGGGTGAGGTGGCCGGCGTCGTGGATCGACCGGCGTACGGCGTGGTCGGTGGCCTGCTGGGGCGGCACCCGGA
>JASLFY010000339.1 GCA_030150425.1 Yimella sp.
ACCACTCCGACGAGCACCCCAACCAGCACCACGACGACCTCGAGCAGCACCACGACGACCCCGTCGACGACGAGGCCGACCACCACATCGACGACGACCAGGTCCGCCACCCGCTCGACGACGGTCCGGCCGAGCAGCACCACCAGTCGGGCAACCGGTCCGGTGATCCAGACCGACCACCTCGGTGGCGACGGGCAGAACCGCAACGCCCTGCTCCTGGGCGGCGGCGCGGCCGGTATCGGGGCGGCGTTCCTGTTGGGGAGTGTGCGTCGCCTGCGGCGTCGCTGACCGGCCCGGCCACGGCGCTGGTCGGCGCGTCATACTGGCGCGCATGACGAGAACCACCTGGTCCGACACCGCGGGTCTGCCGTTGCGCACCCGGCTGCTCTGCTTCGGCCTGGCGCGCGCCGACCGCACCCCGTTCGCGCAGCAGTCCGAGGCGCAGATCGTCCGGTCCCGAGGTCTGTCGCCGGCGCCGGTGTTCCCCGCCTCGTTGGTCATCGGTGGCCGCACCCGCGGCGTACGGATCGACGAGACGAGTGTCGCGGCGCGTGACGGGTTCCCGATTCCCGTACGCCGTTACCGAGCCGGGTCGCCGACCGACCGGGTGCTGCTCTACCTGCACGGCGGAGGCTGGGTGCGCGGCCGCCCGCGGGACTACGACTCGCTGCTCACCCTGGTCGCCGACCGCACGAACTGCACGGTGCTCGCGCCGGACTACCGCAAGGCGCCCGAGCACCCCGCGCCGCGGTCGGTCCACGACGCGCTCGACGTGTTCGACCGCATCGCGTCTGGCCCGGGGGACGGCCTGCTCGAGGGTGGGGGCCGCCCGCGGATCGTCGTCGGCGGCGACAGCGCAGGCGGGAATCTGTCGGCACTGACCGCGTTGCACGCCCGCGACACCGCGCAGGACCTGGTCGGACAGGTGCTGATCTACCCCGCGACCGACCTGTCGATCGGCCACGAGCTGCGCACCGCGCCGATGCTCACCGGTCCCGACCTCGACCGCTACAAGGAGCTCTACCTCGCCAACTCCGACGTGCCGGACGACGACCCGAGCATCTCCCCCGCCCGCGCCGACGTACGCGGCGTCGCGCCGGCGCTGGTGCAGACCGCCGACCGCGACCCGCTCTGCCCGGAAGGGATCGCGTACGCCCGGCAGCTCGAGGCCAACGGCGTTCCGACCCGGCTCACCCGCTACTACGGAGTGCCGCACGGCTTCCTCAACCTGCCCGGCGCCACCCACGTCGGCCGGCAGGCGCGGATGGAGATCGTCGACCAGCTGAACGACTGGTGGGCCCGATGAGCGCGGGGCGCCGCTGGGCGCTGCTGGTGCTCGACGTCGTGCTGATCGTCGTGTTCGCGGCCATCGGCCGTGCCTCGCACCACGAGGCCAACCCGGTGGTGGACGCCCTGGCGACCGCGTGGCCGTTCCTGGTCGGCGCCGCGCTCGGCTGGGTGATCGCCTACTTCAACTGGAGCCGTACGGTGCCGGTCGCCATCCGCGCCGGCGTCACCGTGTGGGTGTCCACCGTCTGCTTCGGGATGGTGCTGCGGCACCTCACCGGGCGCGGCACGGCGTTGTCGTTCATCGTGGTCGCGACGATCGTGCTCGGCATCTTCCTGGTCGGGTGGCGGGCCGGTTACGCGCTGCTCACCCGACGCGGTCGGTCAGAAACCGAACAGAGCCGATAGTCCGGACCGGGCGCCCGCCCGGTCCATCTGCTGCTCGACACGGGCGACGTTCGTCCGGTTCGGCATCACGTCGAGGGCGAAGAGCACCAGCGAGATGACCGCGCCCGGCAGGTAGCTGACGATGTTGCCGCCGAACGCGATCGTCGTGACGAGGGCGACCAGCGCCACCGACTCGGCGAGCGCGAACCGGAGCATGAGACCGACCCGGAAGGCGTTCAGCACGCGCATCGGGTCTGCCGCCACCTCGGGCGTGATCGGTTCCTGCCGGTAGCCGACGACCCGCAGCACGGCCCAGACAGCGATGCCGACGACGACGCTGATCAGCACCGGCAGCAGCGCGAACGACTTGTCGGCGGTGATGATCGCCAGGACGACGCCGAGGATGATCGGCGAGATCATCAACGCGAACACCATCACGCGCAGCGGCTGGACCGCCGGGTGGACGGCTCCGCCCTTCGTCGTGCCGTCGTCGTACGGCCGCATGTCCGTCATCAGAGGTACTGCCCGGTCGTAGCGACGGAGTCGATCGACTTGGCGGCACCTCCGCCGGCCTTGCCGTCGATGAGGGTGCGGATGTAGGTGATCCGCTCGCCCTTCTTGCCGGAGATGCGCGCCCAGTCGTCGGGGTTGGTGGTGTTCGGCAGGTCCTCGTTCTCCTTGAACTCCACCACGCAGCTCTCCAGCAGGTGGTCGACGCGGATGCCGCGCACGCCGGTGGTGAGCTGGTCCTTGATCGCCATCTTCTTGGCGCGGTCGACGATGTTCTGCACCATCGCCCCGGAGTTGAAGTCCTTGAAGTAGAGGACCTCCTTGTCGCCGCTGGCGTAGGTGACCTCCAGGAAACGGTTCTCGTCGATCTCGGCGTACATCCGCTCGACCGTGGCGCGGATCATCGCGTCGACGGTCGCCTCCGGCGATCCGCCGTGTTCGGCGAGGTCGTCGGGGTGCAGCGGCAGGGTCGGGGTGAGGTACTTGCCGAAGATCTCGTGGGCGCTCTGCGCGTCCGGGCGCTCGATCTTGATCTTCACGTCGAGCCGGCCGGGACGCAGGATCGCCGGGTCGATCATGTCCTCGCGGTTCGAGGCGCCGATGACGATGACGTTCTCCAGCTTCTCCACGCCGTCGATCTCGGCGAGCAACTGCGGCACCACGGTCGTCTCGACGTCGGAGCTCACGCCCGAACCGCGGGTCCGGAACAGCGACTCCATCTCGTCGAAGAACACCACCACGGGGGTGCCGTTCGACGACGCCTCCCGGGCGCGCTGGAAGATCAACCGGATGTGGCGCTCGGTCTCACCGACGTACTTGTTGAGCAGCTCCGGACCCTTGATGTTCAGGAAGTAGCTCTTGGCGTCGGGCTGACCGGTCTTCTCCGCGACCTTGCGCGCCAACGACGCCGCGACGGCCTTGGCGATCATCGTCTTGCCGCAGCCGGGAGGGCCGTACAGCAGCACGCCCTTCGGCGGCCGCAGCGCGTGTTCGCGGAACAGGTCGGCGTGCAGGTACGGCATCTCCACCGCGTCGCGGATCTGCTCGATCTGCCCGCTCAGGCCGCCGATGTCGGCGTAGTGGATGTCGGGCACCTCCTCGAGCACGAGGTCGGCGACCTCGGCCTTCGGGATGCGTTCGAAGACGAAGTTGGTGCGGGCGTCCAGCAGCAGCGAGTCGCCGACGCGCAGCTTCTGTCCGGCCAGCGCCGCCGCGATCCGTACGATCCGTTCCTCGTCGCCGTGCGACAGCACGAGCAGACGGTCCTCGCCGAGCATCTCCTTGACCTGGACGAGCTCGCCGACCGTCTCGAAGTCGAGGGCGCGTACGACGTTCAGGGCCTCGTTGAGGACGACCTCGCGGCCCGGGACGATCCGGTCCGCCTCGATCGACGGGCTCACGGACACGCGCATCTTGCGGCCGGAGGTGAGGACGTCGACGGTGTCGTCGTCGTTCGCCTGCAGCACCACGCCGAAGGAGGCCGGCGGCTGCGCCAGGCGCTCGATCTCACCCTTGAGGCTGACGATCTGTTCCCGGGCGTCCTTGAGGGTGCGGACCAGTGTCTCGTTCTGGGTGGACAGCGTCGTCTGCGAGGAGCGCAACTGGCGCACCTGCGACTCGAGCTCGCCGCGCGCGGTGGAACCGGCCACCCGGGACCGAAGGGCTTCGACCTCCGCGCGCAGGCTGCGCACCTCGTCGTACTGCGATCCCTGCTCGGGCTTCTGCGACTCGTCGGTCACGACTCCTCCTTCGCCGGCGACACCCCGACCACGCGGGTCGGCCGTCCTTCGACCCTAACCGTCGGAGTCGCGCGTTTCCTGCACCGGCTCACGGAATGAGCGCGCCAGCTTGCGCACCTTCTTGTCCGAGATCGGTCGCTCCCCCACGTCCTCCGCGCTCCACTCCCCGGAGGGCAGCACCGCCTCGACGTCGGCGGCGTCGAAGCCCTCGGCCGCGCCCTTGCTCGGGCGACGCTTGCGCACCGGCGGGGTGACGCCCGGGGCGAGGCGGCGGCTGGTGATCAGGAAGCCGGTGTGGCCGTGCATCCGGTGTTCTGGGCGGACGGCCAGACCCTCGAGGTGCCAACCACGCACCAGCGACTCCCAGGCCTGCGGCTCGGTGTAGCCGCCGTGGCTGCGCATCGCCTCGGCGACGCGGGACAGCTGGGTGGCGGTGGCGACGTAACAGATCAGGACGCCGCCGGGCGCGAGGGCGTCGGCGACGACCTCCAGGCACTCCCAGGGGGCGAGCATGTCGAGCACGACGCGGTCGATGCTGCCCGCCTCGACGGTCTGCGGCAGGGCCTCGACCAGGTCACCGACGGTGACGGTCCAGCCGGGGTGCTCGGCGCCGAAGAAGCTGCGGACGTTGCCCTGGGCGATCTCCGCGAAGTCGTCGCGGCGCTCGAAGCTGAACAGCCGGCCGGCGTCGCCGACGGCGCGCAGCAGGGACAGCGACAGCGCACCGGAACCGACACCGGCCTCGACGACGCGGGCGCCGGGGAAAATGTCGGCCATCGTGACGATCTGACCGGCGTCCTTGGGGTAGACGACCGCGGCACCGCGCGGCATCGACAGGACGTAGTCGCTCAGCAGCGGGCGCATCGCGAGATACTCGACACCGGCGGTGTTGGTGATCGTCGTGCCGTCCGGGCGACCGATCAGGTCGTCGTGGGCGAGGAACCCGCGGTGGGTGTGGAACTGCTTGCCCGGGCCGAGGACGATGGTGTGCATCCGTCCCTTGGGATCGGTCAGCTGGACGCGCTCCCCCTCGGTGAACGGGCCGCGGCGCAGGTCGGCGCCGAGCGGGGTCTGGGGAGCGTAGGTCATGGTCGGCAAGCTTAGAGCCGGTCGCCGTGGGGCAGAAATCAGCGGGTACGGCCGAAATCCTCGGTCCGTCAGTACGGGGCGATCAGGGGCGCGGCGTGAGCGCGTGGTCGACGGCGCGGATCAGGTCGTCCCGCTGCAGCCAGCCGAGCAGGGCGCCCTGCGGGTTCAGCACGATCGTGCGTTCGGCCAGTCCGTTGGCGCTGGCGCCGGCGACGATCTGGTTCAGGTCGCCGTGGTCGTCCAATGTCACGATCCACGGTCCGTCCGGGCGCTCGACGAGCGCCTCCACGGTGGTGGTCGGACGCAGCTCCAGCGGGACCTGCATCGCGGCGCCGGCGGAGACCAGACCGTACGGCCGGCCGTCCTTGGTCACCAACGTCGCCAGGCCGGACAACGAGCTCACCGGGCTGCTTACGTCGAGCGTCGCGATCGGCTGCAGCACGTCACGCAAGGACACAGTGGCGAGCTGCTGGGTCACCTTGCCGTGCATGATCGCCGAGCCTGCGCCGAACCAGAGGAACGAGCCGATCAGCGCGGCCCAGGCGACGGTGACCAGCGACGGGCGTACGCCGTTGACGAACGGCACGACGATCAGCGCCACGAGCACGAGGACCGTGACGACGCGGCCGGTCCACCCGGCGACGACGGTGCCCTTGGCGCGGTTGCCGGTGATCTTCCAGACCAGGGCCTCGAGCAGGTAGCCGCCGTCGAGCGGGAGTCCCGGCAACAGGTTGAACACGGCCACGAACGCGTTCGCCCAGGTGAACGATCCGACCAGCAGAGCGGCGACGTCGGGCAGATCGGCCTGCAGGAGGCCGAGTCCGCCGACCGCGAGAGCGGCGTTCGACAGCGGGCCGACCGCGGCCACCAGCGCGCTGCTGCCGGCGGCGGAGTGTTCCTTGCTGAACGAGGTGTGGCCGCCCCACAGGTCGGCGACGATCTGTTCGACGGCGTAGCCGCGGGTCTGGCCGACCAGCGCGTGGGCCGCTTCGTGGACCAGCACCGAGATCAGCAGACCGACGACGTACAGGGCCGCGACGACGTACGCCGCGGCGCCCAGGTCGGGGATCGAGTCGGCGACCTGCGGTCCGAAGGTGACGACGATGACCAGCGCGATGAACAGCCACGACCGTCCGATGTAGACCGGTACGCCGCGCAGGGATCCGAGCCGCCAGCCCGGTGAGGAGTTCGCCATGGTGGTATCAGCGTACGAGGCGGTGTCTGCGCTCCGCGCGGCGATTCCGGCTGTCGGTGGTCCGTCGTAGGGTCGGGACCATGTCCGGAACGGTGCTGCGACCCGCGTTGTCCCCCAGTCGAGCCGCGGACTACATGCAGTGCCCGCTGCTCTACCGCTTCCGGGTCGTCGACAAGTTGCCGGAGCCGCCGAGTGCGGCCGCCGCCCGCGGCACCCTCGTCCACGCGGTGCTGGAGCGACTGTTCGACGTCGCTGCGGGCGACCGTACGCCGGAACACGCGGTCAGCCTGGTGCGCCCGCAGTGGGACCGGTTGCTCGACGACGAGCCGGAGCTCGCGGAGGTCGTCGGCGACGACCCGGACGGCTGGTTCGCGGCCGCGGCCCGCCTGGTCGAGCGCTGGTTCGAGCTGGAGGACCCGACCCGGTTGGAGCCCGCTGAGCGGGAGCTCTACGTCGAGGCGGAGGTCGAGGGGCTGACCCTGCGCGGCTACGTCGACCGGCTCGACGTCGCGCCCACCGGCGAGATCCGGGTGGTCGACTACAAGACCGGTCGTTCGCCGTCGGCGCTGTTCGAGGCGAAGGCGCTGTTCCAGATGAAGTTCTACGCACTGGTGCTGTGGCGAACCCGCGGCGTGGTGCCGCGGATGTTGCAGCTGGTCTACCTCGGCAACGGCGAACTGGTGCGCTACGAACCCGACGAGCACGACATGCGCGCGACCGAGCGCAAGGTGTTGGCGCTGTGGGCGGCCATCCAGCGCTCGGCCGAGACCGGCGACTGGCGACCGAACCCGTCGCGACTGTGTTCCTGGTGTGATCACAAACCGTTGTGCCCGGCCCACGGCGGCACTCCCCCGCCGTTGCCCGAGGGCGCCGCCCAGCTGGCGGTCGACCCCGGCTTCACCGGCGCGGCGACACCACGCTGATCCGGTCGAGCAGCAGCCGCAGCGGTTCGGGAGTCTGCTCCGGTGTCGCTGCGGCCGCGAGCGCCCCCGCCAGAAGTTCCTTACGTCCCGAGGCGACCCCGCAGAAGCGGTGCAGCTGGTCGGCCAGTTCCCTGTCGCGCCACGCCGGTTGCCGCTGCAGCCCGTGGAACTTGTCGGCGAGCCCCAAGTCGGCCAGCACCTCCAGCACCCGGTCGGTGCCGAGACCGCGGATGAGTTCGTCCTCCAGATCCGCGACGCAGACGAAGTAGCCGTACGCCGGCAGGTCGCTGTCGTCCCGCGTCGGTCGCCCGGTGTCGGCGAGCACCCGTCGTACGACATGGGTCTCGCCTGCGTCGCAGAGCCCGACCACCTGCGCGTCGGGTGCGTCGACCGACAGGTCGGCCAGGGCCCGGCGGATGTTGGTGATCCCGCCGAGGTCGATGAGGCGTACGTCGTCCAGCGGGACGCCCGCGGTCGCCGCGACGGCGCGCAGCGCGGCGATGTCGCTCACTCCTTCGAGCAACACCTGCACCGCAGCCGGACGCACGCCCATGCCGGCCAGCCAAGCAGAAGACCGTCGGGCCTTGGGCTGATCAGGCGCCGGTGAGGGCCCAGAGCGAGGAGACCGTGTGTCCCGTCAGGGAGTCGACCAGCGTGGCCCCGAGGTCGCCCGGGACGGGCACGACGTGTGGGACCGCGATCGTCCGCGCGCCCGCGCCGACGGCGGAACGTACGCCGGTCGGTGAGTCCTCCACCGCGAGGCAGTCGGTGGGCGCGACGCCGAGGGCGGTCGCCGCCCGCAGGTACGGCTCGGGGTGCGGTTTGCCGTTCTCGACGCGGTCGCCGGTGATGATCGTCCGGAAGGTGCCGGCCGGCAGCGAGTCGACCATCACCTGCGCGAACGAGACGTACGACATGGTGACCAGTGCGTTCGGAATCCCTTGTGCAGCAGCGTCGTTCAGCAGGTCTGCAGCACCCGGTCGCCACGGGATGTGGCGGCGCATCTGCGCGGTGACGTCGGCCAGCAGCGCCTGCACGATCTCCTCGGGCGACGCGGTCACCGGCGAGTTGTCGCGGATCACCTGCGCCGAGACGAGCAGCGGGTTGCCGACGAGTTGGTGGGCCAGCGAGTCGTCCCACACGCCGCCGTACGAGGCGACCAGGTCACGCTCCGCCTGGATCCAGTAGGGCTCGGTGTCGACGAGCGTTCCGTCCATGTCCCACAGGACGGCCCGCGGCCGGTCTGTCGGGTGATCGGTGTTCAGGGTGTCCTCCAGAAGGTGCGGGCCGACGCCACCGTGTCGCGGCAGGCTCGAGCTTAGAGAGGCGGGGTGACGCGGCCGAGGCCGCCCGTCGCCAGCCGGCCGCGCAGTCCCTGAATCGCGAAGTCGAGGGCGTTCTCGAACTCCGCCTCGTGATCGATCGTGGCGAGGTCGGGGCTCGCGGGGTGTCCGCGTCCGTCGGCGGCAGTTCCCCGAGAGATCATCGTCGTCTCCCGTACGAGTGTCCCGACGAGCAGGGCGATCAGTGCGCGCAGCCCTTGTGCGGCCCCCAGGGGGTCGAACCCCGCGCGGGCCAGCACCTCCAGTCCGGCGAGCGCCAACGGCTCCGCCGAAGGAGAATTGAGTCGCCGGACGAGCACCAGCGGCGCGCTGTGTGGATAGCGCAGGATGACCGCACGGAATGCGTGGCCCAGATGGGCGATGTCCGTCTCCCATGACGCGCCCGGCGGTGTCGTCGTCGGCACCTCGTCGAGCACCGCGTCGCCCATGGCGTCGTACAGGTCCGCCTTGTCGCTGACATAGCGGTAGAGCGACATCGCCTGGACCCCGAGCGCTGCGCCGATCTTGTGCAACGACACCTGATCGATGCCGTCGGACTCGGCCAGGTCGAGTGCCGCGCGCACGATGCGCTCGCGGCTCAGGCTGCCTCGTCGGTGGGAGGTAGGAGTCATCGACGTCTTCACTGCTGCTGGGAGATCGGTTGAGCTTACGTCATAAGTTTACCGCGGGAGGTCGACTCAGTCCTCGGGCTCGTACCCGAGATTCGGGGAGAGCCACTTCTCCGTCTGGGCGATCGTCCAACCCTTGCGCTGCGCGTAGGACTCGACCTGGTCGCGGCCGACGCGGCCGACCACGAAGTACTGCGACTGCGGGTGCGAGAAGTACCAGCCGGAGACGGCGGCGCCTGGCCACATCGCCATCGAGTCGGTCAGTTCGATGCCCGTCTGCGCGGTGACGTCGAGCAGCTCGAACAGCGTCGCCTTCTCGGTGTGGTCGGGGCACGCCGGGTAGCCCGGCGCCGGCCGGATCCCGCGGTACTTCTCCGCGATGAGGTCCTCGTTGGACAGCTTCTCCGACCCGGCGTAGCCCCAGAACTCCTGGCGCACCTGCTCGTGCATCCGCTCGGCGAACGCCTCCGCCAGGCGGTCGGCAACGGACTCCAGCAGGATCGCGTTGTAGTCGTCCAGGTCGGCCTTGAACGCCGCGATCCGGTCGGCCACGCCGAGCCCGCCGGTGACCGCGAAGCCACCGATGTAGTCCTGCAGCCCGGTCTCCTTCGGCGCGACGAAGTCAGCCAGCGACTTGTTCGCAACGCCCGCGCGGTGCTGCCCCTGCTGCCGCAGGTGGTGCAGTGTCGTACGGACCTGCGTACGGCTCTCGTCGGTGTAGACCTCGATCGAGTCGCCGACCGCGTTGGCCGGGAAGAAGCCGATCACGCCGGCCGCCTCCAGCCAGCCCTCGGCCTCGATCCGGTCCAGCATGGCGTTCGCGTCGTCGTACAGCTTGCGCGCAGCCTCGCCGGTGGCCGGGTTGTTGAGGATGTCCGGGAAACGCCCCTTCATCTCCCACGCGTTGAAGAACGGCTGCCAGTCGATGTAGTCGCGCAGCGTCGCCACCGGGTAGTCCCGGAACGTGCGCGTGTACGACGTGACGTGGCCGTGCACGTGGTCGTTGCCGGTCGCGGCGCCGGGGCTCTGCTGCAG
>JASLFY010000126.1 GCA_030150425.1 Yimella sp.
TCTCCGACGAGGCTCGCGACGAGGTGGGAACTCGCCCACATGGTCACGTAGGTCGAGGCGCCGATCAGCAGCACCAGGGCCGAGCAGAGGAGGGTCAGCGGCGCCGACGCGCGCCAGAGCGCAACCCAGTAGGTGCGCTCACGGCGCCAGTGGTTCAGCATGCCGACGACGCTAGGTCGGGCCCTACTTCGATTGCTACGGGATTAATCTGAGTAGATGTTGCCCGAGATCCTGATCACCGAGCCCGCGGTCGCCGATGCGCTCAGCGCCCGGACCGGCGCGCAGTACCTCGGCCCCTATTTCGACCGGCCGCGCAGCATCGCCGAAGCCGTCGACTACATCGACGAGCCGATGGGGAAGGTGCACTACTGGACCCGCAAGTGGCACGAACTCGGGCTGCTGGAGGTCGTCGAACGACAGGCCCGCGCCGGCCGGCCCATCGCGCGCTACCGCTGCATCGCCCAGAAGTTCGTGGTGCCCGAGCGGTTGCTGCCGCAGTCGTTGTTGGAGCGGCAACTGAACGCGGTCAACGCGAAGATGCTGCGCAACCTGCAGCGCAACTTCCCCGAGGTCGCGTACGACGGCGAACTGACCGTGTGGCAGCCGCCCGGTCAGCGGGGGATCAGCATCGACCGCGCGTCGTCGCGGGAGGAAGAGACCGCGAAGAAGGGCGGTCTGCACACCTCGTTCGTCGTGGCGCTCGATCCGCAGGAGGCACAGGAGTTGCGCGCCGAACTGGAAGCCGTACGAGACCGGTGGATCGAACGCGGTGGCGGCGCCGACCGGCAGCCCGGGAAGGACGGCCGCGCGGCGTACTTCACGATCCTGGCGTTGGCCGCGGACCTGCCGGAGTGACCGCCTCCGACGGTTGTCCGCCACTCGCGAACGGACACGCCACGGAAGTGGCGGACAAGTCAGCCGAGCAGCTGGTGCGGGAAGCACCACCGCCAGGCCTCGCCCGGCTCGAACGAGCGCATCACCGGGTGGCCGGTCTCGGCGTAGTGGGCCGAGGCGTGCTTGCCGATCGAGGAGTCGCAGCAGCCGACGTTGCCGCAGGTCAGACACAACCGCAGGTGCACCGGCGTCAGGCCGGCCCGCTCACACTCCAGGCAGCCCTCCGGGTGGATCGGGTCGACGGTGAGCGGGGCGGCCTCGAGGTCGGGGCAGCCGAATTGGCGCTGCTCCGGAGTCAGCAGCAACTTGTCGTGAGCTTCTCGGTCGTCCTCTTCGCGGCGTGCGATCATCGATTCCTCCACGTCCAGGTCGTCCATGATGTCGTTGATGACCTCGGAGTCCATGATCCCCTTGTCGCGCAGCTTGAGCACCTTCGCACGCTCCGCCTCGAGCATCGCCATCCGCAGCCGGCGGTAGGTGACCGACGGGGTGCTGACACCGACGTCGTTGCGTCCCAGGCGTTCCCAACCGACATTGGCCCGCCGCTCACCCTGAGCCTTCAGCGCGAGAACCACCGAGGCCGGCACCTCGGGGTCCTTGCCGAGCTCGTGCTCGAGTTTCTCGTTGCCGGCGCGCACGGCCATCTGCAGGGCTTGGGCGTACTGCAACGCATCCTCGCGCGGATCCGGGCCGTGCAGATCGACGGCCTTGGCCAAACGGCCCAGGGTGAAACCCTGCAGCACGAGTGTGCTGATGGTGACCACCAACGCGACGAAGATCAGCACGCTGCGTTCCGGTGCGTCCTCCGGCAGCAGCGAGGCGGCCGCCAGGGTGACCACTCCGCGCATGCCGGCCCAGGAGGCGACGATGCTCTCGCGTACGGACATCGTGTCCGGGTCGTGCGGTCCGTAGCGGTTGATCAGCGCCCACCCGACCAGCCAGATTCCGCGCACCACGATCACTGTTGCGAGCACCGAGACGGCGACCAGCACGGTGTGGCCCAGGCCGAGTGACGAGGTCCGCACGTCCTGCAGGATCGGTTGCACCTGCAGACCGATCAGCAGGAACACCAGGTTCTCCAGGATGTACTGGATGGTGGTCCAGTTCATCCGCTCCGACACGCGGGCCGAGGCCGTCTGGTCCAGCGGTGCGGTGTGGCCGAGCAGCACCCCGCAGACCACTACAGCGATGACGCCGGAGGCGTGGACCTCCTCGGCGGGGACGTACGCCAGCCACGGGGTCATGAACGACAGCGCCACGTTGGTGGTGGTGTCCTGCACCCGCGTACGGATGAAGCGCAGCAGTTTCGCGACGACGAAACCGATCGCGACGCCACCGAAGGCGGACACCACGAACGAGATCGTCACGTCACCGGCGGTGACTGCGTGGCCGAAGGCCGCGATCGAGGTGCTGACCACGACCAGGGCGGTCGCGTCGTTGAACAGCGACTCGCCCTCCAGCACCGACACCACCCGGCGCGGCAGACCGATCCGTCGGGCGACCGCGGTGGCCGCGATGGCGTCCGGCGGCGCAACGACACCGCCCAGGGCGAGCGCGATCGCGAAAGGCACCGCAGGCACCAACCACCAGGCGACCAGCCCCACCGCCGCGGCGGTGGCGAGCACCAGGAAGACCGACAGCCCGATGATCTGCCGTCGGTCACGACCGAGGTCGATCAGCGACGTCTTGATCGCCGCCGCGTAGAGCAGCGGCGGCAGGAAGCCGATCAACACGGTGTGCGGGTCGAGGTGGACCGTCGGGACGGCCGGTACGAACGACGCGGCCGCCCCCAGGGCGGTCAGGATCAGCGGTGCGGACAGTCCGATCCGACGGCACAGGCCGTCGACGGCCACGACCGTGGCGACCAGCGCGAGTGCGGCCAGGGCGAATTCAGCGGGTTCC
This sequence comes from Yimella sp., assembly GCA_030150425.1. Taxonomy (GTDB): domain Bacteria; phylum Actinomycetota; class Actinomycetes; order Actinomycetales; family Dermatophilaceae; genus Yimella. Next base: position 2,797 of record JASLFY010000126.1, read on the forward strand.
ACCGCCCAAGTATCCCGGACTCGTCAGAGCGTGCCGAGGACCGCGTCGCGCAGGGTGTCGAGGCCGACGCCACCGATGTCGAGTGCGCGGCGGTGGAACGCCTTCAGGTCGAAATCGTCGCCGGCCACCTGCTGCGCCTGCTCGCGCAGTTGCAGCCAGAGTCGCTCGCCGATCTTGTACGACGGAGCCTGCCCCGGCCAGCCGAGGTAGCGGTGCAGCTCGAAGCGCAGGAAGCCCTCGTTCATGTCGCAGTGCGCGTTGAGGAACTGCCACGCCTTGTCGTAGGTCCAGGCGCCGCCGCCGACCTCGGCCGGGGCCCCGAATCCGCAGTGGAAGCCGATGTCCAGGACCACGCGGGCGGCGCGCAACGACTGGCCGTCGAGCATGCCCATCCGGTTGCCCGGGTCGTCCAGGTAACCGAGCTCGTCCATCAGCCGCTCGGCGTAGAGCGCCCAGCCCTCGCCGTGGCCGGAGGTCCACGCGTCCATCCGACGCCATTTGTTCAGCAGCTCGCTGCGGAACATCGTCTGCGCGACCTGCAGGTGGTGGCCCGGGACGCCCTCGTGGTAGACGGTCGTCAGCTCGCGCCAGGTGCCGAACTCGGTGACGCCCTTGGGGACCGACCACCACATCCGGCCCGGCCGGGAGAAGTCGTCCGAGGGGCCGGTGTAGTAGATGCCGCCGCTCTGCGTCGGGGCGATCATGCACTCGATGGTGCGCACCGGGTCCGGGATGTCGAAGTGGGTGCCGCCCAGTTCGGCGATCGCCTCGTCGGCCTTGGTCTGCATCCACTGCTGCAACGCGTCGGTGCCGTGCAGCTGGTACGCCGGGTCGGCGTCCAGCGCCGCGGTCGCCTCCTTCACCGAGGCGCCCGGCTTGATCTGCTCCGCCACCTGCTGCATGTCGGCGGTGATCCGCGCCAGTTCCTCCTGGCCCCAGGCGTACGTCTCCTCCAGGTCGACGGTCGCGCCGAGGAACTGCCGGCTGAACAGCGGGTAGATCTCGCGTCCGAAGGCGTCGTCCTCGCGGGCGATCGGGAGAATCTCGTCGCGCAGGCGCTCGCCGGCACGGGCGTACGCCGCGGCCGCGGCCTTCGCCTGCTCGGCCACCTGCGGGTGCTGCTGGGCGTACGTGGCGAAGTAGCCGTCGGCAGCGGTGTGGTCGACGGTCTGCTGGATGCATTCCGTGACCTGGCGGCGGGCGGCGACCTGGCCGTCGGCGGCCGCGGCGTGCAGCGACTCGAACCACTGGTCGAGCGCGGTCGGCATCGCCTCGAGGCGTCGACCGATGACGGCCAACTGATCGTCGGTGTCGGTCGGCATCAGGTCGAGGATGTCGCGCACTTCCTGCAGCGGCGACGCGATGACGTTCAGCGAGCTCAGCGGCAGGCCGGCGTCGTGGACCTCGAGCTCCAGGCCGAGCCGCTCGCGCATCGCGCTGAGCGTGACCTTGTCGACGTCGTCGACCGGCTGCGCCTGCTCCAGCTTCGCCAGCGTGTCCTTGGCGAGCTGGGCCTTGGCGTCCCAACCGGCGGGGGAGAAGTCGTCGAGCTTGTCGTCCTGGCCCGGCACGCCGAGGTAGGTGGCGGTGATCGGGCTCAGCGCGACGGTGGCGTCGTGGTGGGCGTCGGCAATCCGGTCGATGGCAGTGGTTTCGCGAGTCACGCCGTCGAACCTAATCGGTGGTGAGGTTGGTCACCACCGGTTTGCGGTCCTGTCGCTCGCCGAGGTGACTGGTCCGC
>JASLFY010000140.1 GCA_030150425.1 Yimella sp.
GTCCACGACAAGTGGATGACCACGAGCGGCAACTACAGCAGCTACCTGCAGCCGTTCCGTACCGCGACCGCCAACGGCGTGCCGTTCGTGATGATGAGTTCGGCGTACTACGACAACATCGACGCGAGTCGCCCGGCGGTGTTCTCGCCGACCGTGGTGTCAGTGCTGCGCAACACCATCGGTTTCAAGGGCGTGATCATGACCGACGACCTGGGTGCCGCGAAGGCGATGTCGCCGTGGTCGTACGGCACCCGCGCGATCAACACGATCAACGCCGGGGGACAGCTGATCCTGACGGTCACGCCCGCGGCCCTGCCGGGGATGTATGCCTCCGTGCTGGGTTACGCCGGCACGAACGCGACCTTCCGGGCGCGGGTCAACGCGGCCGCGTTGGGCGTGTTGACCGCCAAGCAGAACTACGGCCTGCTGCCGGCGACCTGCTGACCGATCGACAGGTAAGGGGAGCCTGCCTTTCAGTGGTCGATGATTAACGTCATACTGGTGTTGTGTTTATCGGCGATCACGTTGAGACCGACCCCGCAGGGGCCGAGTCCGGCGCGCCCGAACGCGCCGAGTCCGGCACCCGCCGACGGGTTCTGACCCTCGTCTCCGAGCGCGGACCGATCACCGCGACCGCGATCGCGGAGGCCCTCGGCCTCACCACCGCGGGCGTACGCCGCCACCTCGACCAGCTCGCCGCCGACGGCTCGGTGGCCGACCGTGAGGTCGCCCCGGTCGGTGCGCGCAAGCGGGGCCGTCCGGCCCGTGCCTACGTCCTGACCGAGCGTGGCCACCTCGCGCTGCGCGGCGACTACGACGCGCTCGCCACCTCCGTGCTGCGCTTCCTGCGCGACCAGCAGGGCGACGATGCGGTCGTCGCGTTCGCCCGACAGCGGGCCCGCGCGATGGCGGAGCGCATCGCCCCCGAGATGGCCGACGCCACCGACGTCGACGACCGTTCGACCATCCTCGCCGACGCCCTGCGTCGCGAGGGCTACGCCGCGTCCACCCGCCCGGTGGGTCGCGGTACCCCGCTCGCCGGCGTACAGCTGTGCCAGGGCCACTGCCCGGTCCAGCACGTCGCCTCCGAGTTCCCCCAGTTCTGCGAGGCCGAGGCGGAGGTGTTCTCCGAGTTGCTCGGGGTCCACGTGCAACGGCTCGCCTCGCTCGCCCACGGTGACCACGTGTGCACCACGTTCATCCCACTACAGCAAGTAGCCCACTCCCCGGTGGGCGGAAGGGATCCGCGATGAGCACCATCGAAGAGCTCAACCCGGGACTGAAGGACATCGGCCGGTACGAATACGGCTGGGCCGACAGCGACACCGCAGGCGCCAGTGCGCGCCGCGGCCTGTCCGACGAGGTCGTGACCGACATCTCCGGGCGCAAGTCCGAGCCGAAGTGGATGAGCGACCTGCGATTGAAGGCGCTGCGCCTGTTCGAGAAGAAGCCGATGCCGCAGTGGGGCAGTGACCTCACCGGGATCGACTTCCAGAACATCAAGTACTTCGTGAAGTCCACCGAGAAGCAGGCGGCCAGCTGGGACGACCTGCCCGAGGACATCAAGAACACCTACGACAAGCTCGGCATCCCGGAGGCGGAGAAGCAGCGCCTGGTCGCCGGTGTCGCGGCGCAGTACGAATCGGAGGTCGTCTACCACCAGATCCGTGAAGACCTGGAGGAGAAGGGCGTCATCTTCGTCGACACCGACACCGGCCTGCGCGAGCACGAAGACATCTTCAAGGAGTACTTCGGCTCGGTGATCCCGGCCGGCGACAACAAGTTCGCCGCGCTGAACACCGCCGTCTGGTCCGGTGGCTCGTTCATCTACGTGCCCAAGGGTGTCCACGTCGACATTCCGCTGCAGGCCTACTTCCGGATCAACACCGAGAACATGGGCCAGTTCGAGCGCACTCTGATCATCGCCGACGAGGGCTCGTACGTGCACTACGTCGAGGGCTGCACCGCGCCGATCTACAAGTCGGACTCGCTGCACTCCGCGGTCGTGGAGATCATCGTCAAGAAGAACGCCCGCGTTCGCTACACGACCATCCAGAACTGGTCGAACAACGTCTACAACCTGGTCACCAAGCGCGCCACCTGCGAGGAGGGCGCGACCATGGAGTGGGTCGACGGCAACATCGGCTCCAAGGTGACGATGAAGTACCCCGCGGTCTACCTCCTCGGCGAGCACGCCAAGGGCGAGACGCTGTCCATCGCCTTCGCCGGCGAGGGCCAGCACCAGGACGCCGGCGCCAAGATGGTCCACGCCGCGCCGCACACCTCCTCGACGATCGTGTCGAAGTCCGTCGCCCGTGGTGGAGGCCGTACGTCGTACCGCGGCCTGGTGCAGGTGCTCGAGGGTGCCGAGCACTCCAAGTCCTCGGTCGTCTGTGACGCGCTGCTGGTCGACCAGATCAGCCGCAGCGACACCTACCCGTACGTCGACGTCCGCGAGGACGACGTGCAGATGGGCCACGAGGCGACCGTCTCGAAGGTGTCCGAGGACCAGATGTTCTACCTGATGAGCCGGGGCATGTCGGAGGAGGAGGCGATGGCGATGATCGTCCGCGGATTCGTGGAGCCCATCGCCCGCGAACTGCCGATGGAATACGCCCTCGAGCTGAACCGCTTGATCGAGCTGCAGATGGAGGGCGCGGTCGGCTGACGCCGCCCTGCCCAGCCAACTCACCTCTGCCAGAAGGAGATTCGACTTCCATGACGCTCATCACCCCCGAGCGCAATCAGGCCGCCGGTCACGTCGACCCGGCCGCCGCCTTCGTGCCCGACCAGTCCCGGGCCGAGCGCAAGACCTCGTTCGAGGTCGCCGACTTCGCGGTGCCCCACGGCCGCGAGGAGGAGTGGCGCTTCACCCCGGTCGACAAGCTCGGCCAGCTGTTCGCCGACGAGACGACCGGCCACCACCTCGAGTGGACCCAGGAACTGCCGACCGGCGCCACCCTGGGCGAGATGTCCGTCGAGGACTGGCGCGCGACCACGACCACCAAGCCCGGTGACCGTGCGGCCGCAGTCGCCGCCGCCCACTCCGGTGGGCTGTCGGTCCTCGACATCGCCGCGAACGCCGAGCTCGACGGTCCGGTGCGGATCCGTCTGACCGGCAAGCAGCGCGAGGTCGTCCACGGCCACCTGCTGGTGCGCGCCGGTGCGAACTCCCACGCGACGGTCGTCATCGTCCACGACGGCACCTCCGACTACAACGAGGTCCTGTCGGTCGAGGTCGCCGACGGTGCGAACCTGACCCTGGTCACCACCGCGGAGTGGGACGACGAAGCCACCCACCTCGGCCAGTACGACGCGGTCGTCGGCCGCGACGCGACGTACCGCCACATCGCGGTCAGCCTCGGTGGCGAGATCGTGCGGATCAACTCCAACGTCAAGTACGCCGGCCCCGGCGGCGAGGCGACCCTCCTGGGTGTCTACTTCGCCGACGCCGGTCAGCACCTCGAGCACCGCTCGTTCGTCGACCACAACACCCCGCGGTGCACCTCGCTGGTCACCTACAAGGGCGCGCTGCAGGGCGACACCGCCCACACCGTGTGGGTCGGCGACGTGCTGATCCGCAAGGAGGCCGAGGGCATCGAGACGTACGAGCTGAACCGCAACCTGGTCCTGACCGACGGTGCCCGCGCCGACTCGGTGCCGAACCTGGAGATCGAGACCGGCGACATCGCCGGTGCGGGTCACGCGTCCTCGACCGGCCGGTTCGACGACGAGCAGCTGTTCTACCTGCAGGCCCGCGGCATCCCCGAGGACGAGGCGCGGCGGCTCGTCGTGCGCGGGTTCTTCGCCGACGTCGTCGAGCGCATCGGCGTGCCCGCGCTCGAGCAGCAGATCATGACCACGATCGAAGCCCGGCTGGGCTTCACCCAGGAGAGCAACGACAGTGAGTGAACTGGTAATCACGGACCTGCACGTCAACGTCGGCCACGACGACGACGTCACCGAGATCCTCAAGGGCGTCGACCTGACCGTCCGCTCCGGCGAGACACACGCGATCATGGGCCCGAACGGCTCCGGCAAGTCCACCCTGGCCTACGCCATCGCCGGGCACCCTAAGTACCTCGTCACCCAGGGCACGGTCACGCTGGACGGTGCGGACGTGCTGAGCATGAGCGTGGACGCCCGCGCCCGGGCT
>JASLFY010000158.1 GCA_030150425.1 Yimella sp.
GTGGGGGTAGTCACCGGGCGGAAAGGTGGCGGCGCTCGGCTGCTGCTGCACCACCGTCCAGAGCTCCTCCTTGGCGAGGTCGCGCAGCGGGCGGCCGGTCCAGCCGCCGTACTTGCACTCCCCCACCTCGTCGTCGACGACGACCTCGAGCTCGCGGTGGCCGACGACCGCCTCGGTCGTCTCGCGGCAACGCTGCAGCGGACTGGTGACGATCGAGACCAGCGGAACCCCGGCGAGCCGTTCGCCGAGCGCGACGGCCTGGGACCGCCCGGTCTCGTCGAGCCCGACGCCCGGCGTCCACCCGGCGAGGGTGCCGGCCGCGTTCGCCGTGCTGCGCCCGTGGCGCAACAGCAGGACGGTCGTCATTCGAGCAGGCCCTCGGCCCGCGCCGCGCGGGCGACGGCCTCGATGGTCTCGATCCGCTGCTCGACGGTCTCGGCGTAGGGGCCGACGTTGAGGGTCGTCAGGCCCGCGTCGGCGTACGCCCGCAGTCGCGCCCGCAGCACGCTCTCGTCGCCGGCGATCGCGGTGCGCTCGATGAACTCGCGCGGCATCGCGGCCGCGGCGTCGCGGTGTTGCCGGGCGAGGTAGAGGTCCTGCACGTGGGCCGCCTCGTCGGCGAAGCCCATCCGGACGGCAAGCGCGTTGTAGAAGTTCTTGTCGCGCGACCCCATGCCGCCGACGTAGAGCGCGGCGTTGTCGCGCATCCGGTCGGCCGCCGTGTCGACGTCGTCGGCGAGGCTGACGCCGACGGTCGCCGCCACGTCGAAGCCGTCCATCGTCAGGCCGCTGGTCTCCCGGCCCGCCGCGATGGGGGCGAGCTGTTCCGGGAGGTACTCCGGGCTGACGAAGATGCCGAGCCAGCCGTCGGCGATCTCGCCGGTCAGCGCCAGGTTCTTCGGGCCGATGGACGCGAGGTAGATCGGCACCTGCGCGCGCTCGGGCAGCAGGAGCAGCCGCAGCGCCTTGCCCGGGCCGTCGGGCAACGGCAGCTCGAAGTGGTCGCCGTGGAACTCGACCTTCTTGCGGTTCAACGCGGTTCGCACGATCTCGACGTATTCGCGGGTCCGGCCCAGCGGGTCGGCGAACCGCACGCCGTGCCACCCCTCGCTGACCTGCGGTCCGGAAACACCCAGACCGAGGTGGAAGCGGCCGTGGGTGATCCGGTCGAGGGTGGCCGCGGTCATCGCGGTCATCGCCGGGGTGCGGGCCGGGATCTGCATGATCGCCGCGCCGTAACCGACGTTCTCGGTGTGGGCCGCGAGGTAGCCGGCCAGGCTGGGGATGTCGGAGCCGTAGGCCTCGGCCAGCCAGACCACGTCGTAGCCGCAGCCGTCGGCGACCCGGGCCAGGCGCACCATCGTGTCGACGTCGTCGGTGCCGGTGGTGCCCCAGTAGCCGAGGTTCAGTCCCAATCGCATGGACGGCACGCTACCCGCCTGCGCCGACAGGCGCCGGGCGCGCCGTACGGTTCTGCCATGCACGTGCGTTCGGTCGGCCGCAGCGGCCTCAAGATCTCCTCCATCTGCCTCGGCACCATGAACTGGGGCGGCGAGGTGGTGCCCGAGGACGCCCGCTCGATCCTGGAGAGCTACCTCGACGCGGGCGGCACGACGATCGACACCGCGTACGGCTACGGCGACGGCGCGAGCGAGGCGCTGATCGGTGAACTGCTGCAGGACCTGCGCCGCGAGGACCTGGTGTTGGTCAGCAAGGCCGGCATCTCCCGGCGCACCGGTTCACGGGTGGTCGACACCTCGCGCCGCGCGCTGCTGGACCAATTGGACGAGTCGCTCACCCGGCTCGGCACCGACCACCTCGACCTGTGGCTGGCCCACACCTGGAGCGACGACACCCCGTGGGAGGAGACCCTCGGGGCGCTCGAGTACGCCGTCAGCAGCGGCCGCGCGCGCTACGTGGGGGTCTCGAACTACTCCGGGTGGCAGTTGGCGCTCATCGCCGCTGAGGCGCGGCGCCTGCGGATTCCGTTGGTGTGCAACCAGATCCAGTACAACCTCGTGCACCGTGACGCCGACGTCGAGGTCGTACCGGCTGCCGGCCACCTGGGTGTCGGCCTGATGGCCTGGTCGCCGCTGGCCGGCGGCCTGCTCACCGGGAAGTACCGCAGCGGCGTCCCGGCCGCCTCGCGGGCCGCGTCCGGGTCCCACCCGAACTGGGCCTCGACGATGCTGCCGGCGGCGACCGGGTCGGTGATGAAGGCGTTGGCGACCGCGGCCGAGGGGCTGGAGGTCAGTCAGGCTGCGTTGGCGCTGGCCTGGCTGCGCGATCGCCCGTCGATCGCCGGAGCCGTCATCGGTGCGCGCTCGGTCGCGCAGCTGCGACCGCTGCTGGCCAGCTCCACGGTGGACCTGCCCCCGGCGATCGCCGGGGCGTTGGACGATGTCAGCAGCTGAGGAACCTCACTCCTCGTCTTCGTCGTCGTCGTCTTCGTCGAAGTCGAAGTCGTCGTCGCCGAACCCGCTGTACGGCTCGTCGTCGTCCTCGTCCTCGTCGAGATCGTCGTCTTCTTCCTGATCGTCGTCTTCTTGCGCGTCTTCTTCTTCGTCGTCCGCGTCGAAGTCGTCGTCCGCGTCGTAGTCGTCCGCTGCGTCGTCGTCGTCGGCCGGCAGGAAGAACGGCGTGGTGGTGCGGTAGTTGTCGTAGAGCGCTTCGTCGTACGCGTCGAAGGCGTCGGCGAGCGCGTCGGTGACCTCGTCCATCCGGGGGTCGTCGGCGCCACGGCCGCTCGCGGTGAGTTCCAGGTGTCGTTCCAGGGCGTTGACGAACAGCGCCAGGGCGGCGCGCGGGTCGGCACTCATACCGACGAAACTATCGGTTCCGGCGCAGAATGGGCAGTGATGATCGAGTACGAATACCAGGTGCTGACGTTCCCGCGCGGCGTGGAACGGTCCACCGTCCGGCAGACGCTGACCGACCACGCCGAGTACGGCCATTGGGAGCTGGCCCGCACGCGCCTCTATCTGGGCGGCCAGCGACGGGTGTGGTTGCGCCGCAAGATCATCCGGGTGAGCCGGACGTTCTGATCAGCAGCGCCGCAGGAACTCGCCCAGCACGTCCGCACCGAACCGCAGCGAGTCCAGCGGGACTCGCTCGTCGATGCCGTGGAACATCGGTGCGAAGTCGAGGTCCGCGGGCAACTGCAGTGGTGCGAAGCCATAGCCGGTGATGCCGAGCTTCTTCAGCGCCTTGTTGTCGGTGCCGCCGCTGAGGCAGTACGGCAGCACGGCCGCGTCGGGGTCGTGGGCCAGCAGCGACTGCTTCATCGTTTCGACCAGCGGGGCGTCGAAGGGCGCGTCGAGGGCGATGTCGTGGTGGACGACCTCGACCTCCACGAACTCTCCGGCCAGTTCCCGGATGGTGTTCATCAGGTCGTCCTCGTGGCCCGGCAGGAACCGGCAGTCCAGGCTGGCCGACGCGGACTGCGGGATGACGTTGTGCTTGTAACCGCTGTCCAACATGGTGAAG
>JASLFY010000280.1 GCA_030150425.1 Yimella sp.
GCACAGCAGCGCGATGACGACACCGGTCCACAGGTACGCCGTGTGGGCGCCGTCGCCGCCGGACTTCGCCAGCGCGTACGCGACCAGGGCACCGAAGAAGACGACCAACGACTGCGACCCGATGACGATCGCCGAGAACCGGCGGGTCATCTTCTCCTGGACGCCGGAGAACGGCAGATTGCTCATGCCGGGGTCCTCGCGAAGTATCGGAGCGACGAAGGAGCGGAGAACTTCGTGGGGTGGCTCATGAATCCGTCACCCCCAGCGCGGCCCGGACCTCGGCCGCGGTCACGACCGAGCCCGTGGCGAGCACGCCGCCGGCGACCCCGCCCTGCTCGTCGGCCAGTTCGGCGGCCTTGTCGATCGCGTCGACCAGGTTGGGCACGACGTGGACGCGGTCCTCACCGAAGACCTCGACCGCGAGCGCACCCAGCACCGCGGGGTCGGTCGCGCGGTGGGACGACGTACGGGTGATGACGACCTCGTCGAGCACCGGCTCCAACAGCTCCAGCATCTGCTCGGCGTCCTTCTCGGCCAGGATCGCGACCAGCCCGATCAGACGGGTGAAGGTGAACGAGTCGTTCATCGCGTCGCGCAGCGCCCGCACCCCACCGGGGTTGTGGGCCGCGTCGACCAGGATCGTCGGCGAGCGCCGGACGATCTCCAACCGACCGGGCGAGGTCACCTCGGCCAGCGCGGTCTGCAGGACGTCGCGGTCCAACGGCTGTTCCCCGCCGCCGAGGAACGCCTCGACCGCGGCGATGGCGGTCGCGGTGTTGTGGGCCTGGTGTTCGCCGAACAGCGGCACGAACAGGTCGGCGTAGTCCCCCGCCAGACCGCGGACCGTGAGCTGCTGCCCACCCACGGCCTCCTGGCGTTCGAGCACCCCGAAGGTGAGGTCCTCGCGACGCAGGTCCGCGCCGACCTCCTCGACCCGTTCGGCGATGATCTCGTCGACCTCGGGCTCCTGACGACCGACGATCGCGAAGGCGCCGGGCTTGATGATCCCGCGCTTCTCCTCCGCGATGTCCTCGACACTGTTGCCGAGCAGCCGCTGGTGGTCGAGCGAGATCGGGGTGATCACCGCGACCTTGCCGTCGGCGACGTTGGTGGCGTCCCAGACACCGCCGAGGCCGACCTCGACGATCGCGACGTCGACCGGCGCGTCGGAGAACGCGGCGTACGCCAACACCACCAGCACCTCGAAGTACGTCATCCGCGGGCCGCCCGCGGCCTGCGACTCGGCGTCGACCATCTCGATGTACGGCAGCACGTCGTCGTAGACGTCGATGAACCGCTCGGCCTCGATCGGCTTGCCGTTCAACGAGATTCGTTCCCGCATGTCGTGCAGGTGGGGCGAGGTGAAGCGCCCGGTCGACAGGCCGGTCTCGCGCAGCACCCGCTCGATGATCCGGGTCGTGCTGGTCTTGCCGTTGGTGCCGGTGAGGTGGATCAGCGGGAAGTTGTGCTGCGGATCGCCGAGCAGTTCCATGCACCGCGCCACGCGGTCCAGTGACGGTTCCGGGCTGTTCTCCGGGGTACGGCCGAGGATATCGGCCTCGATCTGCGCCATCCGCTTGCGCACCTCGAGCTTGCGCTCGGCCTCCACGGCCCGTGCGTCCGGGCGACCACTCATGCTGTGGGTCCTTCCAAGGTCTTCGAGATCCAGATCGAGTCCGGCACGCCGGATCCACCCTGCTCGCGGTCGAACTGGGTGAAGCCGTGGCGCGCGTAGAACGCCCCGGCGTGGTCGTTGCCGTCCAGGTACGACAGCCGCACCTCCGCGAAGCCCTCCGAACGCGCCCGGGCGATCGCCGCCTCCAGCAACCGATGGCCGAGCCCGTTGCCCTGGAAATCGGGCAGCACGTAGAGCTTCCAGATGTAGAAGTGGTGGTCCATCGCCGAGAACGACGTCATCGCGACGACCTGGCCGTCGACCTCGGCGACCAGCACCCGGCGCTGCCGGATGGCCGGGATGGTCGCCTCCGGCGTCCACCACTTCGCCAGGCCCATCGCGACGTAGTCCTTGCCGGCGATCGGGCCGTACGTCGCCGGCCAGGTCTGCTCGCCGACCGCCAGGACGGCGTGCAGGTCGTCGCCGGTCGCTTCGCGCAGCACGATCGTGTGACTTGCAGTCATCGAACTACCCCTCGCCTCGCGGTCGAACCTTCTTCAGGGCGACCGAGCCGCTCAATCCGTCGGACAACGTCATCGGCGTCCCCTGGGGCAACGGTTGGTCGGCACCGGCTGCTCCCAGCTGCACCGCCAGCGTCTCACCCATGATGAGGCCCTGGTGTTCCAGCACCGCCTGCCAGACCGGCTCGTCACCCACGATCGCCAGGCTGATCCGGTCGCTGATGTCGAGGCCGGCGTCGCGGCGGGCCTGCTGCACGGCGCGGACGACGTCGCGGGCGATGCCCTCGGAGCGCAGCTCGTCGGTGACCTCGGTGTCGAGCACCACGAAGCCGCCGCCGGGCAGCATCGCCGGCGCGCTCGAGCCCGCACCGTCGGCGGACACCACTGTCTCCAGGGTGTATTCGCCTTTCTGCAGGGCCAACCCGCCGCTGGTGACGGTGCCGTCCTCGGCCACCGACCAGTCGCCGGACTTGCTGCCCTTGATCGCCGCCTGCACGTTCTTGCCCAGCCGCGGTCCGGCGGCGCGGGCGTTGACCGTGAGGCGGTTGCTCAGCCCGAAGTCCTGCTCGGACACCGTGGCCAGGTCGAGCACCTCGACCTGCTTGACGTTGATCTCGTCGGCGATCAGATCGGCGAACGGGCGTACGGCGTCGGCGTCGTCGACGACCACGGTCAGTTTGTTCAACGGCAGGCGGACCCGCAGCTGCTGCGCCTTGCGGACGCTGGACGTGGTCGAGCAGACCGCGCGCACCCGGTCGGTCGCGGCGACCAGCGCCGGGTCGGCCGGCAGGTCGGCGGCGTTCGGCCAGTCGGTGAGGTGCACCGAACGACCACCGGTCAGCCCGCGCCAGATCTGCTCGCTGGCGAACGGCAGCAGCGGCGCGGCCAGCCGGGTGAACGTCTCCAGCACCGTGTAGAGGGTGTCGAAGGCGGCCGTGTCGAGGTCGTCACCCGTCGACCAGAAGCGGTCCCGCGAGCGCCGGATGTACCAGTTGGTCAACACGTCGGCGAACCCGGCGAGCGCGTCGCACGCGCCGGCGATGTCGTACGAATCCAGTTGTCCGGTCAGCGTTTCCGTCAGATCGTGCAGCTTGGCCAACAGGTAGCGGTCGAGGGTGTCGGTGGATTCCGTCGACCACTTCGCCTCGTAGCCGGCCGCGTTCGCGTACAGGCTGAAGAAGTACCAGCTGCTCCACAGCGGCAGCATCACCTGGCGTACGCCGCCGCGGATGCCCTCCTCGGTGACGATCAGGTTGCCGCCGCGCAGGATCGGCGAGGACATCAGGAACCAGCGCATCGCGTCGGCGCCGTCGCGGTCGAAGACCTCGTTGACGTCGGGGTAGTTGCGCAGCGACTTGCTCATCTTCTGGCCGTCGGAACCGAGCACGATCCCGTGGCAGATGACGTTCTCGAACGCCGGCTTGTCGAACAGTGCGGTGGCCAGCACGTGCAGCATGTAGAACCAGCCGCGGGTCTGCCCGATGTACTCGACGATGAAGTCGGCCGGGTAGTGGTGCTCGAACCAGTCGGCGTTCTCGAAGGGGTAATGCACCTGGCCGTACGGCATCGAGCCGGAGTCGAACCAGACGTCCATGACGTCCTCGACCCGGCGCATCGTCGACTGCCCGGTCGGGTCGTCCGGGTTCGGGCGGGTGAGCTGGTCGACGTACGGCCGGTGCAGGTCCGGGTTGCCGTCGGCGTCGCGCGGGAGGGTGCCGAAGTCGGCCTCCAGTTCGGCGAACGAGCCGTAGACGTCGACCCGCGGGTACTCCGGGTTGTCCGACTTCCAGACCGGGATCGGGCTGCCCCAGAAGCGGTTACGCGAGATCGACCAGTCGCGGGCGTTCTCCAGCCACTTGCCGAACTGGCCGTCCTTGACGTTGCCCGGTATCCAGTTGACCTCCTGGTTGTTGGCGAGCATCCGGTCCTTGAACTTCGTCACCGAGACGAACCAGGAGGAGACCGCCATGTATATCAGCGGGTTACGGCACCGCCAGCAGTGCGGGTAGCTGTGGTCGTACGTCTCGCGGCGCAGCAGGATCGTGCCGGGGCTGACGCTGCCGGTCTCCCCCTCACCCTTCGTGGCGGCCTTGAGGTGCTCGATGATGTGCGGGTTCGCGTCGAAGACCTGCATGCCTTCGTACTCGCTGACCGGGTAGGTGAAGCGGCCGTCGGCGCCCACCGGGATGACGACCTTGATGCCCTCACGGTCGGTGACGGCCATGTCGTCCTCACCGAACGCGCCGGCGGTGTGGACCAGGCCCGTACCGTCGGTGGTCGTCACGAACTCGGCCGGGACCACCCGGAACGCCTTCTCGTGGCCGGCGTAGTACGTGAACGGCGGGGTGTACGTCGCGCCGACCAGGTCGGCGCCCTTGACCCGGCGCACCACCTTGTCGCTCCAGTCGGCCTTCGCGTCGCCGAACAGCTCCTTGGCGTACGCCCCGACCCGCGCCTCGGCCAGCACGTAGCGCTCGGGCTTGCCGGTGAAGTCGGACTCGACGACGACGTAGTCGATGTCCTCGCCGACCATGACCGCGAGGTTCGCCGGCAGGGTCCACGGCGTGGTCGTCCACACGAGGAAGTGGATTCCCTCGAATTCGCCTGCGTCACAGCGGTATCCGACGGTGACCGCCGGGTCCTGACGGTTCTGGTAGACGTCGTCGTCCATCCGCAGTTCGTGGTTGGACAGCGGGGTCTCGTCGTTCCAGCAGTACGGCAGCACCCGGAAGCCCTCGTACGCCAGGCCCTTGTCGTGGAGCTGCTTGAAGACCCACAGCACCGACTCCATGAAGGTCGGGTTCAGCGTCTTGTAGTCGTTCTCGAAGTCGACCCAGCGGCCCATCCGGTTGACGTACGCCTCCCACTCGGAGGTGTACTTCAGCACCGACGCCCGGGCGGCGGCGTTGAACTGCTCGACACCCATCTCGAGGATCTCGTCCTTGGTCTTCAGACCGAGCTGCTTCATCGCCTCGAGCTCGGCGGGCAGACCGTGGGTGTCCCAGCCGAAGCGGCGCTCGACGCGCTTGCCGCGCATCGTCTGGTAGCGCGGGACGACGTCCTTGGCGTAGCCGGTCAGCAGGTGGCCGTAGTGCGGCAGACCGTTGGCGAACGGCGGGCCGTCGTAGAAGACGAACTCGTTGGAGCCGTTGACGCCCGCGTCGCGCTGCTGGACGGAGGCCTGGAAGGTGCCGTCGGCGGCCCAGTAGCGCAGGACCGCCTGCTCGATCGCCGGGAAGTCCGGGGTCGACGCCACGATGGGCGACTCGGCACCCTCGGCAACGGTGTTGTCGGCGGCGGGATCAACCTTGGGGTAGGTCATCTCAGGACGTTTCCTTCGCGGTTCGTACGGCGGACTGCTGCTGCCGAGGACGACGTCACCGGGCTCGTTCTCCCGGTGGCACCGCGGTACCACCCCGCTTGCCGCACCGTGTTGCCCGGCGCGACCGCTTGTTCCTGAGCTGTGACGGGCTCGTCCCGTCCGGTTCTACTGAGGCTGTCGCCCGTTCTTCCGGAAGCTCGCCGCTGATGACGGCTCAGACGCTGTTGCGTCCAGTCTACGCACCCTGTCGCTGGGCCGCTGTGTCGCGGTGGATCGCCAGCAACTGGTCGACGCCGTTGCCCTTGTCGAGGGTGTCCGGAGCGACCCGACCGCCCAGCGACAACGCCGGGGTGAAGAAGTAGATCTCGCCGTCGGCCAGCTCGCCCAGCTTGGTGCGCGCACCGCCGCGCGGACCCTCCAGGTCGGCCAGGTGGGAGGAGTTGCTCGGCAGGTGGTCGTTGAAGAACCCGACGACGTCGGGCGCGACGAAGGTGTTGCTCACGAAGTGCGGGTCGAGGCACTGCACCTGACCGTCGCCCTCGACGTGGTAGACGTGGCCGAAGCTGCTCACCGCGAACGGGACGCTGCGGGTGTCGCCCAGCCAGGCCTGCAGCACCGGCGTCCACTCGCTCGGATCGACCAGCGCGATCCGCTGCTCGCCGTAGAAACCGAGGCCGTGCTCGGTCCACAACTCGACCAGTTCGTGCGGCGCGTTGTCCTTCGCGTACGCCAGGAACGCGGCGCCGGGCTTCTTGACGTCGGCGTCAGGGGCGTAGGTGTCGACGAAGCGCTGGACGGTGATCGCAGTCATGGCGTCATGCTAACCGGGCCCACCCCCAAACCCGGGTGATACCACCCCGGCCGGGATGGGAACATATGACCCATGACTGAGACCACTGACTCCACCCGCGCCCTGGGCCCGATTCCGGACAAGCCCACCGTCGACGGCTTGGAGGACAAGTGGGGGCAGGTATGGCGCGAGCAGGACACGTACGCCTTCGACCGGGCGCGCGCTGTGCAGCTGCCGCGGGAGCAGATCTTCGCGGTCGACACTCCCCCGCCGACCGCGAGCGGTTCGCTGCACGTCGGCCACGTCTTCGGTTACACCCAGGCCGACTGCCTGGCGCGCTACCACCGGATGACCGGCAAGGAGGTCTTCTACCCGATCGGGTGGGACGACAACGGTCTGCCGACCGAGCGCCGCGTGCAGAACTACTACGGCGTCCGCGGTGACGCGAGCCTGCCGTACGACCCGTCGTTCACCCCGCCCTTCGAGGGCGGCGACGGCAAGTCGGTCAAGGCGGCCGACCAGAAGCCGATCGGTCGACAGAACTTCATCGAGCTGTGCGAGAAGCTCACCGCGATCGACGAGGTGAGCTTCGAGGACACCTTCCGCCGGCTCGGTCTGTCGATCGACTGGAACGTGCAGTACCGCACCATCGACGACCGTTCCCGCGCCGTCGCCCAGCAGGCGTTCCTGCGCAACCTGCGGCGCGGCGAGGCCTACCAGGCGGAGGCCCCGGGCCTGTGGGACGTCACCTTCCAGACCGCGGTCGCGCAGGCCGAACTGGAGGCCCGCGACTACCCCGGCGCTTTCCACAAGATCAGCTTCCACCGCCCCGGTGGCGAGACCGTCGAGATCGAGACCACCCGCCCCGAGCTGCTGCCGGCGGTCGTCGCGCTGATCGCCCACCCGGACGACGAGCGCTACCAGCCGCTGTTCGGTTCGACCGTCACCTCGCCGCTGTTCGGCGTCGAGATCCCGGTGGTCGCCCACCCGGCCGCCGAGCCGGACAAGGGCGCAGGCATCGCGATGTGCTGCACCTTCGGTGACCTCACCGACGTCCAGTGGTGGCGCGAGCTCCAGCTGCCGATCCGCTCGATCATCACCCGCAACGACCGCCTCACCGGCGAGACCCCGGAATGGATCGCGGGCGGTCCGGGCGAGCAGCTCTACACCGAGCAGCTGGCCGCCAAGACCGTCCACTCCGCCCGCGAGGCGATCGTCGCCGCGCTGCGCGGGTCCGGCGACCTGATCGGCGAGCCGGTCAAGACCCAGCGCAAGGCGAACTTCTTCGAGAAGGGCGACAAGCCGCTGGAGATCGTCACCAGCCGCCAGTGGTACCTGCGCAACGGTGGCCGCGACGAGGAGCTGCGTGACGCCCTGATCGCGCGCGGCTCGGAGATCGGCTTCCACCCCGACTTCATGAAGCACCGCTACGAGAACTGGGTCGGCGGCC
>JASLFY010000283.1 GCA_030150425.1 Yimella sp.
CTACCCCTCGCGCCGTTTCTCCGGGTCGCGGAAGCGGCGCGCCCACTCTATCGACGCCGAGAGTTAGCCGATGACCGCGTCGAACACGACGTAGAAACGCTTGTCGTCCCAGCCCTCGACCGGGATCGGGATGCCCCAGTCGATGTCGCGGGTCATCGCGCGCGGGTGCATGTCCTTGGCGATGTTCTTGGCGAAGTTGATGACACCGGGACGCCAGGTGCCGGTGGCCTCGACCTCGTCGAGCCAGCTCTGCAGCGCGCCGGCGAGCGCCGGCAGGTCGAGGAAGAAGTGCTTGGAGTCGACGAACTTCGGCGGCAGGCCGTCGACCTTGCTGCGCGGATCCTTCAGATCGATCGGGTCGAGCTGGTTGCCGCAGTTGTCGCACTGGTCACCGCGCGCCTCGGCGTAGCCGCAGATCGGGCAGGTGCCCTCGATGTAGCGGTCGGGGAGGGTGCGGCCGGTCTTCGCGCTGATCGCGGTCTGCGTCGTCTGCTCGATCATGTAGCCGTTCGCGCGGATCTGCCGGAACATCTCCTGCACGACGGTGTAGTGGTTGCGCGTGGTGGTGCGGGTGAACAGGTCGTACGACAGACCCAGGTCGGTCAGGTCGTTCGCGATCACCGCGTTGTACTTGTCGACGATCTCCTGCACGCCGAGACCCTCCTGGTCGGCGAGGACCAGGATGGGGGTGCCGTGTTCGTCGGTGCCGCTGACCATGAGGACGTCGTGGCCGGCCATCCGCATGTAACGACTGAACACGTCGGAGGGCACCCCGAAGCCGGCGACGTGGCCGATGTGACGGGGACCGTTGGTGTACGGCCAGGCAACCGCGGACAGAACCTTCATGAAGCCAGAGTTTAGGAGGCCGGACCGACAAGGGTTCGCTGGCCTATGTTGAGGGGCATGTTCGCTGCCCTCACCGGTGCCGGCCTGTCCGCGGCCGCCGGACTCAACGCGTACGTGCCGTTCCTCATCGTCGCGTTGCTGTCCCGCTTCACCGACGTCGTCAACCTGCCGAGCAGCTTCGCCTGGATCGACTCCTGGTGGGCGATCGGCGCAGCGACCGTGCTGCTGATCGCGGAGGTGGTGCTGGACAAGATCCCGGCGGTGGACAGCCTCAACGACATCGTCGGAACGGCCGTACGCCCGACCATCGGTGGCGTCGTCGCCGCGGCGACGAACTCGGCCGGCGCGCTCGACCACTCCTCCTTCATGGAGCACAACCCGTGGATCGCGGCGATCGGTGGCGGTCTGATCGCGGCCGTCGTCCACACCGGAAAGGCCACGGCCCGTCCGGTGATCAACACCGCGTCGGTCGGCTTCGGCGCGCCGATCGTGTCGACCGCAGAGGACATCAGTTCGGTCGGTCTGTCCCTGATCGCGGTCTTCCTGCCGCTGCTGGTGATCGTCGCGCTGGTGCTGCTCGCCTGGGTGATGTGGCGACTGATCCGCCGGGTGCGCCGTTTCGCGAACCGGCGACGAGACCGGGAGACCGGTGAATCACTTGCGTGATCGCCGACTCCTCCCGCTGCTGGTCATCGCCCTCGGGCTGGGGTTGATCGCGGTCGCCGTCGGTCAACGGTTGCTGCACCGCTCCCCCGCAGACCGCGGCATGACCGAAGGCACCATCACCACCCGTACGGTCCACGGGCCGTCGCTGGACCTGTCGGTGCGCTACTCGGTCGACGGCACCACTCGCCAGGTCGACGGAACGGTCGACAAGGCGCAGTTCGACTGGCAGGGCGGCGCGATCTGGGTCTGTTACGTCGCCGACGATCCGGCGAAAGCGTCGCTACGGCTGCCGTACGACCCCTGGTGCAACCAGAAGTAGTCAGCGGGCGGCGAGGACCGCGTCGTACAACGCCTTCTTGGACAGCCCGGTCTCGGCGGCGACCTCGGCACACGCGTCCTTGAGCCGTACGCCGTCGGCCACCAACGCCTGCACCTGCGGCAGCGCGTCGTCGACGCTGGCGCGTACGGCCGGGGCTCCCCCGACCACGACGGTGATCTCGCCGCGGGCGTGCTCGACCGCCCACTCGGCCAACTCACCGAGTCCGCCGCGCTTGACCTCCTCGTAGGTCTTGGTCAGCTCGCGGCAGACCGCCGCCGGACGGTCCGCGCCGAACCCCTCGGCCAACGCCGACAGCATCTCGGCCAACCGGTGCGGCGCTTCGAAGAAGACCATCGTGCGGCGTTCGTCGGCCAGCGTGGCGACCTGGCGGGAGCGCTCCCCCGCCTTGCGGGACAGGAACCCGTCGAAGCAGAAGCGGTCGACCGGCAGCCCGCTGACCGCGAGCGCCATCAGCACCGCGGACGGTCCCGGGACGCAGGTGACCCGCAGGTCCCGCTCGGCCGCGGCGGCGACCGCTCGGAAGCCGGGGTCGGACACCGACGGCATGCCGGCGTCGGTGACCACCAGGACGCGCGCTCCGCGGGCGACCTGGTCGACCAGTTCCGCGGTCCGCTTGGCCTCGTTGTGTTCGTGGTAGCTGACGATGCTGCCGCGCACCGTGACGCCGAGTTCGTCGGTCAGGCGGCGCAACCGGCGGGTGTCCTCGGCGGCGATCACGTCGGCCTGCTCGAGTTCCGCCGCCAACCGGGGCGCCGCGTCGCGCGGGTCCCCGATCGGAGTTGCTGCCAGGACCAACGCACCTTCCGCCATGCCCGTCAGCGTAGTTCCATACACTCGCCGGGTGCCTTCACTGACCACCGAACGCGAGGCCCTGCGGCTGCGCCTGCTCGGTCGCCCGCGGACCGCCCAGGAGAAGCTGTGGGCGTGGGTGGGTCCCGCGATCGTCACGGTCATCGGCGGGTTCCTGCGGTTCTGGGATCTCGGCCGCCCCCACCAGCTGGTGTTCGACGAGACGTACTACGTCAAGCAGGGCTGGTCGATGATGCAGTACGGCATCGAGATGAAGCCGACGCTGCCGGTGCAGGACGCGAAGTCGGCGGACTCGCTGTTCACCCTCGGCCACTGGCAACAGGGCGTGTACGGCGGCCAGACCGACTTCGTGGACCACCCGCCGCTGGGCAAGTGGATGATCGGCGCCGGCGAGCAGATGTTCGGCATCAACTCCAGCTTCGGCTGGCGGTTCGCGGTCGCCCTGGTCGGCACCCTCTCGATCTACCTGGTCGGCCGGGCCGCCTGGCACCTCTTCCGGTCCCCGCTGCTGGCCACGCTGGCCGCCCTGCTGACCGCGTTCGAGGGCCAGCAGTTCGTGATGTCGCGCACCGGAATCCTCGACATCATGGTCATGTTCTGGGCGCTCGCCGCCTTCGTGGCGCTGCTCGCGGACCGGGAGCGCACCCGCGGCATCCTCGCCGACAAGGTCGCCGCGCTGAGGGTCTCCGGCGACTGGAACGCCAAGACCCAGCACGCCGGTCCGTGGCTCGGTCTGCGTCCGTGGCGCTGGGTCGCCGGGGTCTGCATCGGTCTCGACATGGCGACGAAGTGGTCCGGCGGCTTCTACCTGGTGCTCTTCGGTCTGATGACCGTCTGGTGGGACCTCGGCGCGCGCCGCGCGGTCGGCGTACGGCGGTGGCTGAGCGCCACGGTGATCAAGGACGCCCTGCTGGCGCTGGTCGCGATGGTCCCGGTGGCGTTGACCACGTACCTGATCACCTGGACCGGCTGGTTCCGCTCGACCAACGGCTTCGACCGCCGCTGGGCCCTCGACAACCCGGCCGTACGCGACTCGGGATTCTCGCCGGACAGCACGCTGTTCGCCTGGATGCCGGCCACGATGCGGTCGCTGTGGCAGTACCACATCGAGATGTACAAGTCGGCGGCCAGCATCACCTCGCCGCACAACTGGCAGTCCAACCCCTGGTCCTGGATGATCCAGTCGCGGCCGACGCTGTTCTTCGCCGAGTACCCCACCCGCGGTCAGGACGGCTGCACGGTCGACAAGTGCGCCAAGATCATCAACCCGATCGGCACCCCCACCATCTGGTGGGTCGGCACCATCGCCCTGGCCGTGCTGATCTTCCACTGGGTGCTGCGCCGTGACTGGCGCGCGGCGGCGATCATCGCCGGCATCGCGGCCGGTTGGCTGCCCTGGTTCAGCTACCAGGAGCGGACGATCTTCACGTTCTACTCGATCGTCTTCCAGCCGTACGTCGTGCTCGCGGTCGTCTTCGTCCTCGGTCTGATCCTCGGCGCGCCGGACGCGTCCTGGCGACGACGGCAGTTCGGCCTCGCCGCGGTCGGTGCGTTCACGGTCGTCAGCGTCGCGCTGTTCGTCCTGCTGTGGCCGGTCTACACCGCCCAGGTCATCCCGTTCAGCGACTTCTCGAACCTGATGTGGGTGCGCAGCTGGAGCTGACACTCAGCGTTGCGGGAGCATCGCGTCGGCCACGGACGCCGCGGCCTCCGGACTGACGTCCGGTACGTCGTACTGCTGCTTGCCCGCTGCCGTCGCGATCTGCGCGGTGCACAGACCGACCCGGCGCTGGAACGGGGTGCTGCGTACGGTGACCGCCACGGCCGTCTCGCGCTGCAACGCGACGCGGTGCTGCAACAACGCCCCACGCTGCGCGACGAGGTGCTGCTGCGTCACGACGTGGCCCAGCGACCGGGCCCGCGCCACCGCCAGCGCGAAGGCACCCACCAGCAGCAGGACCGCCACGACCGCGGCGAGGATCCAGTGCCCGGTCACCCCGCCGGCGACGAGGACCGCGGCCGCGAGGACGAGCGCCGGCCCGAGGGCCCGTACGTAGCGGCGCCGGGTGGCGGCGCGCCCGTGGCCGCGCAACGGCGTCTGGAGTGCGGGACTGCCGAGCACCTCGTCCGCCAACGCCTCGACGACGGCGTGCGGTGAGGCGGGCGCGATCAGCGAACTCTGGCCCGGCTTGTGGTCCTCCTCCTCGAGCCCGGTGGTCACCGCGTACAGCCGGGCGGCGCCGGCCCAGCGCACCAGCAGCGGGCGACGCAGTTCGACCCCGCGCAGTCGGCGTACCTCGAGCGAGGTCGAACGGGTGGTCAGCAGCCCGCGCGAGATGTGCAGCGTGTGGCCGTTGCGGTCGCGGCTGACGGTGAAGCCGTAGTAGCCGATCGCGAAACCGACGACCGCGAGCAGCGCGACGACGACCAGCGCCACGGCCGCGACGGCGAGTACGACCCAGGCACTGCCGGTGTCGGCGGTGCTGATCACGTCGGCGCCGCGGTCCCACCAGTGCAGCTCGTCACCGAACTGCGCCAGGAAGCCGATCAGGGCCGCCGCGGCGATGAAGCCGGTCGGGCCGAGCGGTGCGTAGCGCAGCCACGCCGGCCGGAAGCGGTAGAGGACGTGGTCGACCTCGCGACTGTGGTTCCGCTCGGTCGTCGGGGGCGCAGCGGTCGGATCCGTCGGGGCGGCGGTGGAGGCGACCTTCTGCAGCAGGCGCGCCCGCAGCGACGCCGCCTCCGCGGCCGGGAGACCGTCCAGTTCCAACCGGTTGTCGCCGCCGGCCCCGATGGTGACCTTCGTCAGGCCGAGCAGCCGGTGCAGCAGGGACGCGGAGACGTCGACCGTACGCACGCGGTCCGTGGCCGCATTGACGGTGCTGCGGCGCAGCAGGCCGGTGCGCAACTGCACTTGGTCGGGCCCGAAGCGGTACGTCGTCGTCACCCAGCGCAACAGACCCCAGCCGACGACGATGCCGACGCCGAGCAGCGGCCACCAGTCGCCGCCGTCGGATCGGCTGCCGGCGACCGCGACGCCGATCAGGGCCGGGATCATCCTGGCCAGCTCACGGATCGGGTGGATCAGCAGCATCCGCGGGTCGAGCCGGCGCCATCCGTCGTTCATCAGGTGCCGTCGCCGCCGTCCGCTGCGGCGATCTCGGTGAGCTCCCGGGCGAGGCGGTCGGCCTCGTGCCGGTCCAGTCCGTCGATCCGCAGTTCACCCTTGGCCGAGGCGGTGGTCACCGTGACGCTCGCCAGCCGGAACAACTGGGCGAGCGGACCGCGCTGGGTGTCGACCGTCTGGATCCGCGGGATCGGAGCCACGCGGCGCTCCTGATAGAGCCAGCCGCGTTGGGTGCAGACGGCGTCGCCGGTGACCTCCCAGCGGTGCACCCGGTAGCGCCAGATCGGCACGACCACGACCGACAGCACCGACTCGGCCAGCACGACCACGAGCAGCACCGTGTCCCACGGGGACGGGATCCAGCCGGTGGTGTGCAGCCAGATCGCCGCGGCGCTGAGCAGCACGCTGCTGACCAGCTCGCCGGCCGCCCACATCCACCGCGCGCGGGGCGAGACGCGACGGGCCGGCACGCGCTGCAACAGCGCGGCCGGCCCGTCCGAGGCGGTTACTTGGTGTTCCACCGCTCGATCGACTCGTGGATGACGGCGATGGCCTCCTGCGCGTCGCCCCACTTCTCGACCTTGGTCGAACCCGGCTTCTTCAACGCCTTGTAGTTGTTGAAGTGGAACTCGATCTGCTTGATCAGCTGCGGCGCGACGTCGTCCAGGGA
>JASLFY010000291.1 GCA_030150425.1 Yimella sp.
CGACGGTTGCCGAAGTGGTCGATGTCGTCGACCTCGACGCGGATGTCGACGTCCTGACCGTCACGGCGACCCGGCAGGGTGGCCTGGCCGGCGTGCAGCGCGACGATGTACTTGATGGTCGCGACGATGTCGTCGACCGACAGGGTCGACTCGTTCAGCGAACCCTCGAGACCCAGCTTCTTGTTGACCTTGTACCGGCCGACCTTCGCCATGTCGTAGCGCTTGCCGTTGAAGTACAGGGAGTTCAGCAGGTTCTCCGCCGCTTCCTTCGTCGGCGGTTCGCCCGGACGAAGCTTGCGGTAGATGTCGATCAGCGCCTCGTCCTGCGTGGCGATGTTGTCCTTCTCGAGCGTCTGGCGCATCGAGTCGTACTCGCCGAACTGCTCCAGGATCGCGGCCTCGGACAGGCCCAGCGCCTTCAGCAGCACCGTCACGGACTGCTTGCGCTTGCGGTCGACACGCACGCCGACCATGTCGCGCTTGTCGATCTCGAACTCCAGCCACGCACCGCGGCTCGGGATGATCTTGGCGGAGTAGATGTCCTTGTCGGACGTCTTGTCGATCGAGCGCTCGAAGTAGACGCCCGGCGAACGGACCAGCTGCGAGACGACCACGCGCTCGGTGCCGTTGATGACGAAGGTGCCGCGGTCGGTCATCAGCGGGAAGTCACCCATGAAGACCGTCTGGCTCTTGATCTCACCGGTGTTGTTGTTCATGAACTCGGCCGTGACGAACAGCGGCGCCGAGTAGGTCATGTCGCGCTCTTTGCACTCCTCGATGGAGTACTTGACCTCTTCGAACCGGTGGTCACGGAACGAGAGGCTCATCGTCTGGGCGAAGTCCTCGATCGGGGAGATCTCCTCGAAGATCTCCTCCAGTCCGGAACGCTCGTTCAGGTCTTCCCGACCCTGCGCCTTCGCCTCGGCGACGCGGGCCTGCCAGCGCTCGTTGCCGAGCAGCCAGTCGAAGCTCTCCGTCTGAGGAGCGAGCAGGTCGGGCATTTCCAAGGGTTCGCGAATGGTCGCGAACGACAGACGGCCCGAAGCCGTCTTTGCCGAGGACAGGGATTGGGTCGCAGTACGCGAGGCAGCCAAGGAGGGTCCTTCCACAGGCCAGTGGGCGGTCGGTCTGCTACCGAACTCCCGGCATGGCTCGTACGGCGGTCGCAGGTCCTGCCGTGGGGCAGGCGCAGAGACGGAGCCGGACGAAAAAAGGGTGGCCGAAAGAGGGCAGCGCAACTACCGACTATAGAGAGGAAGGATCGATCTGTCCAGTCCGGGGCATAGGGTCCCCCACCCCGGAGGATTCGACGCGATGACTTTGCACCTCGTCGGCCCGATCGGTCAAGCCCCTCCCCGCGTGTCGCGGCAGTTGCGACGGAAGATCGGAACGCGGTTCGCGGGCCGGAAGACACGGAAACGGGCGGCCCGTCCCGCGATTGCGGGGCCGTGACCGCCCGTTCCGGAAGGAGAGGTTGCGATGGATCAGACGCCGGAGGTGCTCCGGATCCAGCTGCGGCTGTCGCTCAGGTTCGCGTAGTTCGAGCCGGCGTGGGTGTCGCTGCCCGGGTCTGCGCTGTCACCGGTCGAGCAGACCCCGACCACGACACCGTTGACGTACAGCGGGCCGCCGGAGTCGCCGTGGTTGCTGGCGCCGCTGACGCCCTGCACGTGGACCGCGCGGCCGCCGTACGCGTCGGTGCTCGCGCCGAGCACGTTCACCGTCGCCTTGTACAGACCGGAGGCGGGCTGCTGGTTCGCGCGCAGTCCGTAGCCCCAGATGGTGCCGGAATCCCCGGCGCGAGCGGTGTACGAGGAGGCCAACGGGGCATACGAGCTCACCGACTTGGTGGTCGAGAGGTGGACCAGCGCCACGTCGCCGTACGGCGAACCGGCGACGCGGTCGGCCGCCACCGGGGTTCCGGGGTTGGAGGTGCTGTTGCTGTAGTAGACGTTCATCCACTGGACACCGTCGATGCAGTGCTGCGCGGTGAGCACCCACTGCGAGGAGATCGCCTCACCGGTGCAGCCGTACGTTCCGGAACCGTCGCCGAACTCCAACTGCACGATGTACGGCGAGCTGCCCGCGGTGCCGCCGACGATGTTGGTCGTGACGTGGCCGGGTGCGGTGCGGAGGGACGTGCCGGTGGAAGCGGAGGCGGACCCCGCACCGGCAACGGTGGCGGTCAGGACCGCGGCGCCGGCGAGGATCGGTCGCAGAACGTGCTTCATGGGTGGTTCTCCCTGAGTTCGGTTCGCGGCGGCCGGTCGGCTCACCGCCTTCCGAGGGTGCGCAGACGCCGAATCGGGGTTCAAGGCCCTTGACCAAGCCCTGACGAACTTGACCAAGCCCTGACCCGGGGCTGACGTCGAACTGTCGGATGCTGGCAAAACCATTGATTTCCAAGGGTGCTCGCGGTCTGGGTGTTGCGTGTAACCCGCGCGTACGACGAGGAAGGGGTCGCGACGTGTGTCGCGACCCCTTCGCTCAGCCGGCCAGATGGCCCCATTCGCCGGCCAGTTCGGTCCACGGCCCGACGGCCACGACCTTGCCCTCGCCGAGCACCACGACCCGGTCGGCTTGGGCCAGCGCCGCCCGCTTGCTGGTGGCACCGACGACGGTGGCCTCCCGCTCGCGCAGCGCCCGCCACAACTCGATCTCGGTCGTGGCGTCGAGCGCGCTGGAGACGTCGTCGGCCAGCAGCAGTTCCGCGTCGGCGGCGAGCGCCCGCGCGAGCGCGAGGCGCTGCACCTGCCCACCCGACAGCCGTACGCCGCGATGTCCGATCAGCGCGTGCGGGCCACCGGCGGTGTCGACGTCGGGGGTCAACCGCGCGTCGGCGACCGGCTGGTCGAAGTCGCGCGAATGGCCCAGCTGGACGTTGTCGGCGAAGGTGCCCGAGAGCACCCGCGGGACCTGCGCGACGTGGGCGACCTGGCCCGGCCGCAGGAAGATCTCCGCGTCGTCGACCTCGGCGCCGTTCCAGGTGATCGAGCCGGTGTGGTCGAGCAGCCCGGCGAGCGCGCCGAGCAGGCTGGACTTGCCCGACCCGACCTGCCCGAGCAGCAGCACCAGTTCGCCGCGTTCGATGGTGAGGTCGACGCCTTCGACACCGATGGTGCCGTCGTCGTGGACCGCGCTCACGTCACGCAACCGGATGGCCTGCAGGCGGGTGCGGGGCACCTCGACCGCGTCGGGGGCAATGCCCTTGACCAGGTCGATGCCGGCCGGGATGTCCATCAGGTCCTTGCCGCCGGCCATCGCGCTGGTGGCCTTCTGCCACGAGCGGGTGCCCGGGGCCTCGGTGACCACCGCGCCGGCGACCCGGCCGAACCAGTCGAACCCGTTGACCGCGTTGACGACCAGCAGCGTGGTGGCCAGGCCCCACCTGCCCCAGAGCAGACCGGCCCAGGCGGAGACGGCGCCCAACTGCACCATGACGATCGGCACGCCGTCGAGCACCGCCTGCACCCGGTGTTCGAAGACCGCCGCCTCAACGCGGCCGGCATCGACCTTGCGCAGGTGGG
>JASLFY010000295.1 GCA_030150425.1 Yimella sp.
CGACCGTGGGCCGTACGTCGAAGAACTCCGGCAGCGGGGAGCGGTGCCCGGCGAGCGTCGCGTCGATCGTGATGCCGTCGATGTCGATTCGTGCCTGGCGCAGCGTCTTCCCGTTGTTCTGCATCCAGGCCGGCTTGGACCAGTCGACGTTGGCGAAGTAGCGGAACCCCTGGTCGTACAGGTAGGTGTACTTGGCGTTGTCCGGGCCGTACTTCTTGATCCCGCTGATGTCGGCGCCGAACGGGTAGATCAGCTCCTGGGTCGGGCCGATGATCGGCTCGACGTCGGCCTTCCACCGCTCGTTGTCGGCCTTGATCTTCGCCACCGAGGACTTGGTGAAGTTGATGTGGCCGTACGAGTGCGACGCGAAGTTCCACCCGGACTTCTTCATCGCGGTGGCCACCGCGGTCGCGTCCTTGCGGGCCTTCTCGGTGGCCGGGGTGTGGCCGTACTCCAGGTAGCTGGAGCGGTAGCCGAGCACGCCGTTGTACCCGGTGAGCGCGATCGTGCCCTTGTCGCCCTGGTAGGAGAAGTCGGGGTGCTGGGCCACGAAGTCGTCCAGCACGGTCGAGACGTCGTAGGCGCCGATGTGCTTGACGCCCTTGGCGTCGTAGTAGGTGTTCCGGACCCGGCCGTCCTGATCGATCATCAGGTTCGTCGCGAAGCCGTCGCCCTTCATGTACTCGTAGTAGCTGACGTCGTCGATCGACAGCACCAGCGGCTTCTTGCCCGGCGGCAGCATGATCGGCTTGGTCACCATCTCGCCGTCGGCGTTCGGCGCCGCGATCCGTTCCGGGTGGACCAGCACGTAGCCCTTTGCGCGCAGCGGGTCCAGCTGCGCGCGGAACTCGCGCTCGGTGACCATGTAGTCGAGGTAGCCCTGCACCTTGTAGCCGGAGTGGAACGCACGCCCCGGGTCGACGATCAGCGAGTGGTAGAAGAGGTGCGAGATCTCCATGTCGTCCGGGTACGCCGTCAGCTTCGCCCGGTCGGCCGTGATGGTTCGGCGCAGCGCTGCGGCCGCCGGGTCGGAGACCCCCTTGAGCGTCGCGGTGGCGCCGGCGTAGTCGTACATCGCCGCCTGTCGGGTGGCCTGCGCCACCGGGTCGTCGAGTTCGACCTGCCCGGTCGAACTCACCGAGACCTTGCCGAGGTGGGCCACCCCGCGAGTTGCCCCTGAGCTGCTGCCGAGCCCGCAGGCCGCCAGCAGTCCGATCGCGGCAGCCCCTGCCGCGGTGGTACGGATCGACGATCCGGTCGTACGTTCCATGGTCTATCCCCCTGACCGAGACGAACGCGGTCAAGGTAACTGTGACCGCCGACCCGACGACGTCCGGCGCGCCGACACGGTTGGCTTCGGAACCGAATGGTTACCCGAGCGGGTCCTCGACCCCGAGCGCCGCCCGCTCGTCGGCGGTCGTGGGGCCGACCGTGTCGGCCGCGTCGATCAGCGCGCGCAGGGTCGTGTTCAGTTCGCGCAGATCGGTCTCGGCCAGGCCGAGCCGGCGGATCATGATGGTCGGCACGTTCACCGCCCGCTCGCGCAGCTCCCGGCCGGCGGGGGTGAGCCGGACCGCGAGGCTGCGCTCGTCGGCGTCGTCGCGTTCCCGGGTGACGTAGCCGGTGCGCTCGAGCCGCTTCACCAGCGGCGACAGGGTGCCCGGGTCGAGCCGCAGCACCTGCGCCAATTCCCGGTTCGAGCGCGGTTCGTGTTCCCAGAGCGCCAACATCACGAGGTACTGCGGGTGGGTCAACTGCAACGGCGCGAGCACCTCCCGGTACGCGCCGATCACCCCGCGGGCGGCGAGCGCCAATGCGTAACAGACCTGGTTCTCCAGGGCGAGCAGGTCGACGGCGGTGGCTCGAGTGTCGTCAGTCATCGCTCCGAGCGTACCTCGATTGCACCAATCATTGGTGCACCAACTATTGGCGTACCATGTGTTCATGCCTCCCCGCGTACGACAAGAACCCACCCCGATCCCGACCAGCAGGACCGGGCTGTCACTCGGCTACCGGATCGGCTGGCGGCTGCGCTACACGCTGCTGCTCTGGGGCGGCCCGGCGGAGCGCCCGCTGGACGCCGACCCGCGCGAGCTGATGCGCCGCGACCGCGCGGCCAAGGTGCGCCGCGCCGAGGCCGCGCAAGGTTCCACCCGCTGAATTCCGCTCGCCGACCTCACGTTCGGCGCCTCTACCCCGACTACCGGTTGGAACCCGACCCCGGTGGAGGACACTGACCGTGATGAGCACCGACCTGACCCGTAACACCACGCTGCCGACCGCCATCGGCGATCTGCGGGTGGTCGCGACCGGCGACGCGATCGCAGGGATCTACTTCCCGGGCCACTGGCACCTGCCGAAGGGTCCTGATCCGTACGGCAAGGACGTTGCGGCACAGGACGATCCGCTGTTCGTGCAGTTGGAGCGGGAGCTGGCGGAGTACCTCGCCGGCGACCGTACGACCTTCGAGACGCCGGTCCGGACCGACGGGGACGCGTTCTCCGAACAGGTGTG
Source organism: Yimella sp. (assembly GCA_030150425.1). GTDB lineage: Bacteria > Actinomycetota > Actinomycetes > Actinomycetales > Dermatophilaceae > Yimella. Next base: position 2,515 of record JASLFY010000295.1, read on the forward strand.
GGCGATGCTCACGCAGATCCCGTACGGCGCGACCACGACGTACGGCGCGCTGGCCGAGCGGCTCGGCAACCGCCGCCTGGCGCAGCGGGTCGGCCAGTCCGTCGGCCACAACCCGATCAGCATCCTGATCCCCTGCCACCGCGTCGTCGGCGCGGACGGTTCGCTCACCGGCTACGCCGGCGGACTGGACCGCAAGCGCCGGCTGCTCGAGCTCGAGGAGCCCGCGGCGCTCGCCGAGGCGCGGCTGTTCTGAGGTCGGCCCCGATGGACACTCCGTTCGACCGCGCGGTCGAGGACCACGGCCCCACCGTGCTGCGGGTCTGTCGTGCCGCGCTCGGCCCCGGCGCGGACGCCGACGACGCCTGGTCGGAGACCTTCCTGGCCGCGTTGCGCGCCTGGCCGCAACTGCCGCCGGAGACGAACGTGCAGGCGTGGTTGGTGCGCGTCGCCCAGCGCAAGTGTGTCGACGTGCTGCGCGGCCGCCGCGCCGAACCGGTCGCCGACGTGCCGGACCGTCCGTCCACGGTCGGGCTCCCCGGAACCACCGACGACCACCTCTGGTCGCAGGTC
>JASLFY010000299.1 GCA_030150425.1 Yimella sp.
GACAAGCCGTTCATCACCGGTGAGCGCACCGCCGAGGGCTTCTACAAGGTCAAGAACGGCATCGAGCCGTGCATCGCCCGCGCCAAGGCGTACGCGCCGTACGCGGACCTGATCTGGATGGAGACCGGCACCCCGGACCTCGAGGTCGCGAAGAAGTTCGCCGAGGCCGTGAAGTCGGAGTTCCCCGACCAGATGCTGGCCTACAACTGCTCGCCGTCGTTCAACTGGCGCAAGCACCTCGACGACGACACGATCGCCAAGTTCCAGAAGGAACTGGGTGCGATGGGCTTCAAGTTCCAGTTCATCACCCTGGCCGGCTTCCACGCGCTCAACTACTCGATGTTCGACCTGGCCCACGGCTACGCCCGCGAGCAGATGAAGGCGTACGTCGAACTCCAGGAGCGCGAGTTCGCCTCGGAGTCGCGCGGCTACACCGCCACCAAGCACCAGCGCGAGGTCGGCGCCGGCTACTTCGACATGGTCGCCACCGCGATCGACCCCAACAGCTCCACCACGGCGCTGAAGGGCTCGACCGAAGAGGCGCAGTTCTGATCCTGCACCCGGGCCGCCCCTGCGGCGGTCCACCGACGACCTGAGGGTCGCCACCAAACACTCGGGCTCCTGTGATCACCTGGCTCCGGTCACAGGGGCCCGAGTTCCCCTCTCCCCCAATCCTGTTCGCGGGCCAGTCCACGGCACAGCACGCCGGCTTCGACCAACCAGGAGGACCCATGTCCGTCAGCTCGACCCCGCAGGCCCACGGCATCCCGACCGTGCGCGGCACGATGCACCCCCGGTTCGACGAGATCGTCACCCCGGAAGCCCTGGCGTTCATCGCCACCCTGGACAGCGAGTTCGCCGGCCGCCGCGCCGACCTGCTGCAGCACCGCCGGGTGCAGGCCCGCCGGGTCAACGCCGGGATGAACCTCGACTTCCTGCCCGAGACCGCGGCGATCCGGGAGGACCCCGACTGGCGGGTCGCGCCGATCGCCCCGGGGCTGGAGGACCGCCGCTGCGAACTGGTGTCCCCCGCCAACCGCAAGATGGCCGTCCACGCCCTGAACTCCGGCGCGAGCGTCTGGCTCGCCGACCTCGAGGACGCCACCGCGCCGTCGTGGAAGAACATCATCGGCGGCCAGCTGAACCTGTTCGACGCGGTGCGCGGTCAGTTGACGTACGACGCCGCCGGCGGCGAGACCTGGAGCGTCGGCGAGCACCGCCCGACCCTGGTGATGCGCCCGCGCGGCTGGCACCTGTGCGAGAAGCACATCAGCATCGACTCGCGTCCGATGTCGGCGTCGCTGGTCGACTTCGGCCTCTACTTCTTCCACAACGCCCGCAAGCTGATCGAGCTGGGCGCCGGGCCGTACTTCTACCTGCCGAAGATCGAGAACCACCTCGAGGCGCGGCTGTGGAACGACGTCTTCGTCTTCGCCCAGGACCTGCTGGGCATCCCGCAGGGCACCATCCGGGCGACCGTGCTGATCGAGACGATCACTGCGGCGTTCGAGATGGAGGAGATCCTCTACGAACTGCGCGACCACTGCTCTGGCCTGAACGCCGGCCGCTGGGACTACATCTTCAGCTACGTGCGCACCTTCGCCCACCGTGGCGAGGAGTTCGTGCTGCCGGACCGCGAGAAGATCACGATGACCACGCCGTTCATGCGGGCGTACACCCAGTTGTTGGTGAACACCTGCCACAAGCGTGGGGCGTACGCGATCGGTGGTCCGGCCGCGGTCAACCCGACGCTGCAGGACGAGGAGCGCAAGCACCGCGCCCTCGCGGTGGTCCGGGCGGAGAAGGAGCGCGAGGCCGCCGAGGGCTTCGACGGCTCCTGGGTCGCCCACCCCGCGCTGGTCGAGATCTGCCGGACGGCGTACGCCGCCGTTCTCGGCGACCGGCCGAACCAGCTGGAGGTCCAGCGCCCCGCGCAGATCTCCGCGACCGACCTCGTCAGCCTCGACGGCGTGCAGCAGACCATCAGCCTGCAGGGCGTGCGGACGAACGTCTCGGTCGTGCTGCGCTACATCGCCGCGTGGATCGGCGGCCGGGGCGCAGTGGCCATCGACGCGCTGATGGAGGACGCCGCGACGGCCGAGATCAGCCGGGCACAGCTGTGGCAGTGGCTCTTCCAAGAGTCCTACCTCGCCGAGGGGCCCGCGGTCACCCGCGACCTGCTCGACCGGGTCGTCGACGAGGAGATGGCCAAGCTGACCCGCGGTCTCGACGACCACCACAGCGAGCGCTACCAGCAGGCGCGCGGCATCCTCGAGGAGACCGCGTTCGGTGACTACCTGCCGGGCTTCTTAACGACGTACGCCTACGTCCGCCACCTGATCGACCGGCCGCTGCGGATGAGCGGTCCGTTGGACAAGCAGGACGTCCGGCAGTCCGAGCAGGTGGGCGCTGCGGCGGCGGCCGGCGCGGCCTGACTAGGTGACCGGCGCCAGCGCCCGGGCCTCGAGCGCGATCCGGGTGACCTGGCGCCGGTCACTCGTCGCGCCGCTGGTGACGCGGAGCACCTGCGCGGGATCCACGCCGGCGGTGGCGAGGCCGGCGTCGACGTCGGGCGCGCCCTCCACGACTCCCCCGGTCGGCGACTCGGCCAGCAGCCGCCAGGCCAGTTGCGGGTCGCCGGCGAGGGTGTCCGCGGCGAACAGCGGGATGCCGAGTTCGGCTGCCACGTCACGGGCGAGCACCCGGCGGGCCGTTCCCACCGGACCGTCGACCACGACGACAATCCGCGGAAAACCGTTGGAACCGTACGGGATCCGCGGCTCGTCCGCGGTGAGGGCGAACGACTCGTGTTCCCGCCAGCTCTGCGGTTCGCCGCCGCCCTCGAGGAACAGCATCCGCTTGACGTGTCGCTCGCGCCGGAAACCGACCGACCTCAGCAGGCCCGCCGACGGCAGGTTGCGCGGCTGCACGTTCGCCTCGAGCCGGTGCAGACCGAGCCCGTGCGGCGCGGCCCGGAAGCAGAGGTCGACGACCAGGCGGAAGCCCTCGGCGAACATGCCGGTGCCGGCGTAGGGGTCGTACGAGTCGTAGCCCATCGTCCCGGACCAGAACCGCCCCTGGACGATGTTGAAGACGTTCACCTTGCCGACGACGTCGTGGTCACCGACGGGGTCGTTCGCCCGGATCAGGAAGGTGCGGAAGAACTCGCTCTGCCGCCCGAGCAACCCGATCAGGTCGTCCGGGTTGACCGGATTCCACACGCCGACGCGGGCGCGGGACTGTTCGACGGCCCGCCGGTACGGCTCCAGGTCGTGCTCGGTCGGGGTGGCGACACTGACCCGTGCGCCCTCTGCTCGCAACGGATTCGGTCCACTCGTCATGAAGTTCATCCTGCCAGCGACGCAGGGCGCATCAGACCAGCGCGCCGCGCAGGATGACGGCCGACGGCGCCGCCAGGGCGCGTACGTCGGAGCGCGGGTCTTCGGCGTAGACGACGAGGTCGGCGCTCTGGCCCTCCTCGATACCGGGCCGGCCGAGCCAGGCACGTGCGCCCCAGCTCGCCGCGCTGAGCGCCTCGATGTTGGTCATCCCGGCGCGCACCAGTTCGGCGACCTCCCGGGCGACGAGGCCGTGCGGCAGCTGACCACCGGCGTCGGTGCCGACGTAGACCTTCACCCCGGCCTCGTGGGCGGCCGCGACCGTCTCGAAGCGGCGCGCATACAGGTCACGCATGTGGGCGGCGTAGCCCGGGAACTTCTCCTCGCCGGCGTCGGCGAACTTCGGGAAGTTCTCGATGTTCACCAGCGTCGGCACGATCGCGATCCCCTGGCGGGCGAACTGGTCGATCGAGTCGGTGGTCAGGCCGGTGGCGTGCTCGATGCAGTCGGTGCCGGCGGCGGCGAAGTCCAGCAGCGACTCCTCACCGAAGCAGTGCGCGGTGACCCGGGCGCCTTCCTCGTGCGCCGCGGCGATCGCGGCGGCCAGGGCTTCCCGCGGCCAGCAGGGCGCGAGGTCCCCACGGTCACGGTCGATCCAGTCGCCGACCAACTTCACCCAGCCGTCGCCGCGGCGGGCCTCCTGGCGGACGTACGCCACCAGGTCCTCGGGCTCGATCTCGTGGGCGAAGTTGCGGATGTAGCGCTTGGTCCGCGCGATGTGACGACCGGCGCGGATGATCCGCGGCAGGTCCTCGCGGTCGTCGATCCAGTGGGTGTCGACCGGCGACCCGGCGTCGCGCAACAGCAGGGCGCCCGCCTCACGATCGGCGACCGCGTGTTCCTCCGCCCGCTCCGGCGACACACCCCCGGTCGCCTCCAGGCCGACGTGGCAGTGCGCGTCGACCAGACCCGGCAGGACGTACCCGCGGACCGTGTCGACGTCGCCGGCGACCGGTGCGGTGAAACTGATCCGACCGTCGACGACCCAGAGCTCGTCGCGGGTCTCGGTCTCGCTCACCAGGACGGGACCGGTGAGGTGCAGGATGGGGCGGCTCATGCAAGCACCGTAGCGAGCATCCAACCTTCCGGGCCGCCGGGCAGTTGAAGGAACATGAACACGATGACGATCGGCGACCGCACCGCCACCGCGCAGGACTTCGCGTCCTTCGTCGGCGCGGCATCGCCGGCGCTGCTGCGTACGGCGTGGCTCCTGTCCGGCGACCCGCACGTCGCCGAGGAGATCGTCCAGGAGGCGCTCGCCCGGCTCTATCCCAAGTGGGACCGCGTACGCGGCGGGCAGCCGCTGGCGTACACCCGCCGGATCATCGTCAACCTGGTCAACGACGGCTGGCCGCGGCGCCGCCGGGAGGTCCTGACCGAGGACACACCGGAGCGGGCGTCCCCACCGACCACCTCGGTCGAGGACCGCGACCTCCTGATCCGGCTGCTGGCCGACCTACCGCCCCGTGAGCGGCAGGTGGT
>JASLFY010000301.1 GCA_030150425.1 Yimella sp.
AGCGGCCCCTCGCAGCCCGGCGTCTACCGTCGCCCCGACCCGGCCGACGTCGGACACGACGCCCCGGCGACCGGCGGCGCAGCCTGGGACGGTGGTACCCGCCCGGACGCCGACACGAACTGGGACAGCGGTGCCGGTTCCGACACCGGATTGGACGGCACCGCCGGCCCTGACAACAACACAGGCTCTGACAACTCCACTGAACCGGTGCGCGACTGGCACACCCACGACGGCCACCCGGCCGACGGCCAGGGCGCCGGCAGCGACCTGGGTGGCTCCGGAAACGACCTCCACGAGGCCGGAACAACCGCGATGCCGACGATCGGTGAGCAGGACGTCGCTCCGACCGGTGGTCAGGCGGCCGGCGGAAGGCAGGGCAACCAGGACTGGTGGCGCGACGAGTCGGGCTCCGACGCCGGCGGAGCAACGCCGGTGACCCGTGGCGGCGATGCCGGCATGGGCAACGACGGAGACATTGGCGACGACGCCAACCGTTTCGGGACCGCAGACGAGAGCCGTACGGACGTCGACAACGACGGCCGCGCCGGCAACGAGTCGATCGGTGATCGGATCCGCCGGATGCGCGACGACCTGCGCGGGCGGGACGACCACTGACGGTCGCTGAACACCACTGAACAACGGTGGGCCGGAAGGGTTTTCCCTTCCGGCCCACGGTCGTCTGTATGTCGGGGCCCCTCAGCGCACCACGCGGTCCAGCAACCGTTCGATCTCGGCGGCCGGGTCGATGGCCCGGCCGCCGTGCACCGGCCCCGGCTGGATGACCGTGCTGCGCGGAGCGGTCAGCCAACCGAAGCGCGGGCCGAGCGCCGGGATGTCCGGACGACCCGCGGGTGCCTGTCCGGCGGCGCAGTCGGCGAGGGTCCGCAGCGCGCGCTCCACGTCGTCGGGGTCGATCTCGGGTGCGAGTGCTCGGATCAGGTCGGGGCGCAGGCGCCAGCGCACCTGGAGGAAGTCGGCCATCTGGGCGTACACGACGACGCCGACGTTGACGAACTCCTCGCGCTCGACCGCGGGGACGAACCGCAGCACGGCCCACTGATAGCCGATCATCGCGGGCCGTCCTGCGGCAGCCAGGCGTCCGGGGTCGCGAGCCGGGCGCGGAGGAACTCCACGTAGGTCCGGCGTACGTCGTCCGGCGTCGGTAGATCGTCGGTCGGTTCCAACCACTCGTCAGGAACGTCGGCGACGATCTCGTGCAGTGCCTCCTCGGTGAGCACCTCGGTCGCGCGCTGCTGGACCTCGCTGACCGGACCCGCGACCGGCCGCAGGACGTGGCCCTCGGCGTCGAAGGCCTGGGCGACGAAGCGCGCCGGATCGGGCGTACGCGACGGCCAGGAGTGGTGGAAGTACAACGCGGCGCCGTGGTCGATCGCCCAGGTGTTCCCGCCCCAACGCAGCAGGTTCGGGTTGCGCGGCGTGCGGTCGATGTTCGCGGTGAAGGCGTCGAGCCAGAGGATCCCGGCCGCGTCGTCGGCCGACGGCGGGCGCGTCCCGTCGTAGTCGAATGCACCGGGCAGGAAGTCCATCGCCAGGTTCAGGCCGAGCGACGCGGTCAACAGGTCCTGCACCTCCTCGTCCCGCTCGTACTTCGCGATCTGTTCGGGCAGTTCGATCAGCTTCAGTTCGGGAATGCGCACGCCGAGGCGTCGGCCGATGCCGGCGACCAGGATCTCGGCGACCAGCGCCTTGCGGCCCTGACCGGCGCCGCGGAACTTGATCACCCAGGTGCCGTCGTCGTCGGCCTCGACCACGCCGGGCATCGACCCGCCCTCGCGCAGCGGGACGAGGAAACGGACGGCATTCACGGTGGGGAGCACCCGGCGAGTCTAGTGACGGCGGACGGCCGCCCCGGCACACAGATCGTCACCTCGTACGCTGGCCGCATGGAACCGGTCTACGCGCCAGTACTCGTCTTCGCCAAGAGCGTCTTCGCCGCCCAGGGGCTGCGGATCAACCGCTCCGGGCAGGAGAACATCCCGCGCACCGGCGGCGCCGTCGTGGCGATGAACCACTTCGGCTACATGGACTTCGCCCTCGCCGGTGTGCCCTTCGACGACGTCGACCGCATCGTGCGGTTCATGGCGAAGAAGGAGGTCTTCGACGCCAAGGGGGTCGGCGCCCTGATGCGCGGCATGAAGCACATCCCGGTCGACCGCGCCGCCGGGGCGGGCGCCTACCAGGAGGCCGTACGCGCGTTGCAGGGCGGCGAACTCATCGGCGTGTTCCCGGAGGCCACCATCTCGCGCTCCTTCGAACTGAAGGAGTTCAAGTCCGGGGCCGTACGGATGGCGCAGGAGGCCGGAGTGCCGCTGCTGCCGGTGACCCTGTGGGGTTCGCAGCGGATCTGGACCAAGGACCACCCGAAGAAGCTCGGCCGCACCCGCACCCCGATCACCATCACCGTCGGTGAACCGCTGCACATCGGCGCCGGCGACGACGTCAACGCCCGCACCGACGAACTCAAGGCGGTGATGGGGCGGATGCTGGACGCCGCGAAGGAGTCGTACGAACCGCTCACCGGCGCCGACCGGGTCTTCCTGCCGCAGCGCCTCGGGGGTTCCGCGCCCAGCCTCGAGGAAGCTGCCCGGATGGACGCGGCCGAGAAGGAAGCGCGCGCCTCGAAGAAGGCGGCGAAGAAGGCCGCCAAGCAGGCTGGGAAGTAGCCGGCCGACGCCGCTCGAGGTCGAGGTTGTCGGTGCCGGATGGCACGGTGGTGACATGACGAGTTCCACCGGTTCGACGACCGAAGCGACCGACACCCCGCTGACCCCGGCAGGGCAGCGCGTCCTGTCCGCGTTGGCGGGTCCCGACGCCCGGCTGCGTGACGGTCAGGGCGAGGCCATTGCCGCGCTCGCCGAGTCCGGGGCCCGCGTGCTGGTCGTGCAGGCCACGGGGTGGGGCAAGTCGGCGGTCTACTGGATCGCGACCGCTGCTCGCCGCGAACAGGGTGCCGGGCCGACGCTGGTCATCTCGCCCTTGTTGTCGCTGATGCGCGACCAGGTGGGCGCCGCGGCGCGTGCCGGGCTGCGGGCCGCCACCTTGAACTCCTCGAACGTGGGGGAGTGGGAGGCGATCGAGGCCGAGCTGACCGCCGATTCCGTCGACGTGCTCCTGGTGTCCCCGGAACGACTGGCCAATCCGACCTTCGGGCGGCGGGTCCTCGACGCGCTGGCCGGCCGGCTCGGGCTGGTCGTGATCGACGAGGCCCACGCGGTGTCC
>JASLFY010000337.1 GCA_030150425.1 Yimella sp.
TCCCGGGAGCGGGCGGAGTCGCCGCGGTAGAACCGCTCGAAGATCTGGTCCATCTGGTCCGGCGCGATGCCGTCGCCGGTGTCGGTCACGCAGACCCGCACGTCGCCACCGGGGGCGGCGTCGACCGCGACCTCGACCGACCCGCCGGGCGGGGTATGGCGTAGGGCGTTGACGAGCACGTTGGTCAACGCCTGGCCGAGCCGTTGCGGATCCAGCGGGACTCGGTCGTCGCGGCCGTCGTACGTGGTCCGCAGGTCGACGCCCTGAGCGACGTAGTCCGGCCGCAGGGCGGTGACGGCCGACTCGACGACCGTGTGGACCGGCAACGGTTCCCGCACGACTTCGAGGCGCCCCTCCTCCGCCCGGGACACGTCGCCCAGGTCGTCGGCGAGCCGGTGCAACCGGGTGGCCTGGTCGTGCAGCACCCGTGCGGACTCCTGGCCCCAGGCGGTCACGCCGTCGTCGAGGCCGTCGAGGTAGGCCTCGATCGTCGCGATCGGCGTGCGCAGTTCGTGGGCGAGATCCGACAGCAGCCGACGTCGGGTCGCCTCGATCTGCTCCAGTCGGCCGGCGACCTGGTTGAAGGTGTCGGTGAGGCGGGCGATCTCGGGACCGGCGGAGGCGGGTGTCGCCCTGGCCGAGTAGTCGCCGTCGGACAGTCGCAACGCGACCGCGGAAAGCTGAACCAGGGGCCGGGTGAGGCGCCGGCTGAGGTACCAGGTGATGAGGCTCGCCGTGACCAGCGCGACCAGGGCCGCGGCGCCGAGGGTCAGACTGTTCGCGCTGCCGTACGCCTGCTCGACGTGCATCATCTGCGCCGGGTCGGCCATCGTGCCGGCCTCCATCAGGTGCCGGTGGAACAGCGGCGGCCCCACGACGGCGGCGACGACCAGTGCGGCCGTGCCACCGGCGACCACGACGGCCATCTGGGCCAGCAGCAGCCGTACGGCGATTCCCGGGCCGCCGGCGCGCCCGGACGTGCCCTTCACGGTTGCACCATCCGGTAGCCGACCCCGCGCACCGTGTCGATGATCGCGGGAGTGTCGGGGGCGACCTTGAGTTTGCTGCGGATGTGGGCGACGTGGACGTCGACGACGTGCTCGTCGCCGACCCACGCCGGGTCCCACACCTCGTCGATGATCCGTCGCCGCGAGAACGCGACCCGGGGCGAGGCGGCGAGCAGTGCGAGCAGGTCGAACTCCGTACGGGTCAGGTCCACCGACCCTCCGTCCACCTCGACGCGTCGGCCGGTCAGGTCGATGGTCAGCGGGCCGAGGCGTCGTACGTCGGCCTCGTCGGTCGGTGCGGTGGCCGGTGTCGTACGCGGTCTGCGCAGGACCGCCTGCACCCGCGCGACGAGTTCCCGGGGGCTGAACGGCTTGGTGATGTAGTCGTCGGCGCCGACCGACAGCCCGACGATCCGGTCGACCTCATCGGTGCGGGCGGTCAGCATCAGCACGTAGCAATCGGTGAAGGTCCGAAGCCGGCGGCACACCTCGATCCCGTCGATCCCCGGCAGACCCAGGTCGAGCACCACGACGTCGGGGTCCAGTTGCCGGGCCCGTTCGACCGCTTCCGTGCCGGTGCCCGCCACCTCGACCCGGAAGGCGGCGCGTTCCAGGTAGGACCGCACCATCGCCGCGAGATCGCGCTCGTCGTCGACGACCAGGACTGTCCGGGGTGGCTCGCTCATGGCGCCATCATCGCGACCGCTGCCACCGCTGACGACGGGCGGCGGCCGATCTTGACCGATTCTTCAGGGTTCGTGACCCACGACGGCAACACCGTCGGCCCATCGTGAAGGTCGATGCGCCGCCGCACGGTGCGGCGCCGACGAGGAGGAGTTCCCGATGCGTTCCTGGCCCCGACCGAACCGACGAACGGCCGTTCCGGTCGTGACCGCACTGCTGCTGGCCACCGTCACGGCCTGTTCGTCCGACGGTGACGCCGGCATGCATCACTCCGCCATGACCGGCATGTCGGGGATGTCGTCGTCCGGTGCGTCCTCGAGCGGCTCGACGGGCATGGACCATTCGGGCCACATGATGGACGGCGGTGCCGCGCCGGCCGGCATCACGGTCGCGAAGAACCCGACGTACGCCGTCGGCAGTCAGGTCGTGCTCACCGCCGACCACATGCCCGGGATGAAGGACGCCCGCGCGACGGTGGTCGGGGCGTACACGACCACCACGTACGCGGTGAACTACACGCCCACGACCGGCGGCGCGACGGTCAAGGACCACAAGTGGGTGGTGGCGCAGGAGATCGAGGGGGCCGGTTCCGGGCAGCTCGCCGACGGGACTGCGGTGGTGCTCACCGCGGACCACATGCCCGGGATGAAGGGGGCGAAGGCGACCATCGCGAGCTCGACCCGGCAGACCGTCTACATGGTCGACTACACCGCCGGCGGCATGACGGTGAAGAACCACAAGTGGGTGGTGGAGGACGAGATGAAACCGGCCGGCTGAGTCGGCGTGGGTCAGCGAGGGGGAGTCCATAGCGGTCGCTGAAGGAACTGAGAAGTTCGCGCCCGAGGCTGGAGGAAGTTCGCTACGGAAGGACTTCTGATGAACCCCGCACTCCGGCGCGCCCAGCGCCTCACCCGGCTGACCGTCGGCGTCGGCGCGGCCGCCAGCATCGGACTCGTCGCCCACCTCGCCGGTGATGCGACGTCGAGCGCGGCGGCCACGAAGGCCACGCCGTCGAGCACGACGCCGTCGACGAGCACGGCTCCCTCGAGCACGACGGGCGCGTCCACCTCCTCCACCTCGTCCTCGTCCTCGTCATCCAGTTCGAGCTTCAGCAGCGTCCCGCAGGCGACGACGGCGCCGACGCAGGGCTCGACCCACGCGCAGACCCACACCTCATGAGCGGGCTGGTGGAACGGCAGGCCCTCGGCGTCGACTGCACGCTGGTGGTCACCGACGTCGACGCCCTCGACGCGGCCGCCCGACTGCTCGATCACCGGCTGGTCGAACTGGACCGCGTCGCGTCGCGGTTCCGGCCGGACTCCGAGGTGTCCCGGCTCGCCGCGCTGCCCGGCGACGCGACCGGTCAGGTGACCCATGAGCTCTCCCCGTTGCTCGCCGAGTTGCTGTGTGGTGCCCTCTGGGCCGCGAGAGCCACCGACGGAGTGGTCGATCCGACCCTCGGCCGCGCGCTGGAGGCCGTCGGATACGACACCGACTTCACCGCCGTACGAGCCCGGGCGGCGCACGCCGAGCGTGCGCCGGTCGCGGGTGTCGTGGACCGGTTGTCGTTGGTGGGCCGTCGGCTCACCATGCCGGCCGGCACACTGCTCGACCTCGGTTCGACCGGCAAGGCGGGCTCCGCCGACCGCATCGCGCGGGAGTTGGCGCAGACCCTGCCCGGCGGCTTCCTGGTCGATCTCGGCGGCGACATCGCCGTCGCCGGGCCGGCCCCGGTCGGTGGTTGGGTGGTCCGGGTCGCCGACGGCGGCCGGATCTCGATCGCCTCCCAGGGCGTCGCGACCTCCGGCACCGACCGCCGCCGATGGACCACCGACGGCGGCGTACGGCACCACCTGCTGGATCCGCGTACGGGCCGGTCGGCGGGGCGCGTCTGGCGTCACGTGACCTGCCTGGGCGCGAACGCGCTCGAGGCGAACGCCGCGGCGACCGCGGCCTGCGTCCTGGGCGCAGCGGCGCCCGGTTGGTTGATCGCCCGCCGGATCCCCGCCCGCCTGGTGCCCGAACGCCCCGGCGCCGCCGTGATCTGCACCCCCGGTTGGCCGGTCGAGACGTACGGGGTGTGGGCGTCGTGAACGAACTGCTCTGGTACGCCTCCCGGGCGACCGGAACGCTCAGCATCCTGTTGATGACGGTGGTGCTGGTGCTCGGCCTCACCCTCTCCGGCACGCGCCGCAGCGTCGGCACCCGGACGACCGTGGTGCAGGCGGTGCACCGCGGACTCGCGCTCGGCATGCTGACCTTCCTGGTCGTGCACATCGCCACCGCCATCGCCGAGACCTACGTCCACATCGACCTGATCTCCGCGGTCGTGCCGTTCAGTTCGCCGTACGCGCGCTTCTCGGTCGGGCTCGGGACCCTCGCCGTGGACGTGCTGGCAGCGGTCGTCGTCACCTCGCTGCTGCGCCACCGGATCAGCGAGCGGGTCTGGCGGTTGGTGCACCGCGCGAGCTTCGTGATGTGGCCGCTGACTGTGTGGCACGGGCTGTCGATGGGCACCGGCAACGAGCCGTTGCTGCTCGACACCACGATCGGGTGCGCCGTCGTCGGCGGCGCCGCGATCCTCTGGCGACTGATCTGGTCGCACCATGACAGTGCGCGGCGGCGCGAGGTGTTGCGGGGTGAGTGGACATGAGCCGGCGGACGAACGTGGCGGACCTGCTCGACCGGGCCGGGCTGACCGGCCGGGGCGGTGCGGCGTTCCCGACCGCGACCAAACTGCGGTCGGCGCTCGCGCACCGCGCCGACCTGATCGTGAACGCCTGCGACGGCGAGATCGGCACGCACAAGGATGCGTACGTCGTCGCCGAACACCTCGCCGAGGCGCGACACGGCGCCGGGCTGATCTCCGACACGGTCACCTGGGCCGCCCACCGCGGCAGTGACACCGAGCGGCGGTTGCTCGACGCGGGCCTCCCGGTCCTGTCCGTCCCGGGCCGCTACGTCTCCTCCGAGGAGACCGCGCTGGTCGCGTACGCCCACGGGGGCCCGGCGCGGCCGGTGCACCGCACGGCGCCGATCTCCACTGGTGGCAAGGATCCGCGCGGCCGTCGGCTGCGGCCCACCCTGGTGCTGAACGCCGAGACGGTGTGGCGCATCGCGCAGATCGACGGCAACGGGCCGGACTGGTTCCGCGGCTTCGGCACCGCCCAGGAGCCCGGTCCACGACTGGTCACCGTCGGCGGCCGGGTCGGTCGCCCCGGTGTGTATCCGACCGAGGCCGGTGCCTCGCTCGGCGCGCTGCTGGAAGCGGCGCACGCATCCGACGTACGGGCCGTGGAGTTGTCCGGACTCAGCGGCGGATTCCTGTCGGCGGGCGAGGCGCGCACCGCGATCTGGTCGAACGACGGTCTCTCCCGGTACGGCATCGGCACCGGTACCGGGGCGATCCGGGTGCTGGGCCACGACGCCTGTCCGTTGGACCACGTCGACCGGATGCTGGGGTACGCCGCGGGCGAGTCGGCGGGGCAGTGCGGGCCGTGCATGTTCGGTGTGCCGGCCGTGGCAGCACAGTTCGGCGATCTCGCCGCGGGGCGCCTGGCGCGCGCCGACGTCCCGTTGTTGCACCACCGGCTCGGTCTGTTGCCCGGCCGGGGCGCCTGCCGGTTCCCCGACGGGGTGTCGCGCTACGCCGCCTCGGCGCTGCGGGTGTTCGCCGCCGAGGTGGACGCCCACCTCGCGGGAGGCTGTTCGACCAGGAAGGAGCGGATCGGTGCGACGGACGCAACGGCATGAGGAGGAGGTCGTCGTCGACCGGATCTCCTGCACCGCGCACGGGGTCTGCTCGGTCATCTCCCAGGGCGCGGTGGAACTGGACGAGTTCGGCTACCCGATCCCGTCACGCTGGACGATGACCCGTCAGGAGGCGCAGGAACTGGTGCGCAACTGCCCGGCCCGGGCGTTGCTGGTGCGGCGCACCGATCAGTGACCCTCGCCGGAGCCGAGCGTGACCGCGACCGTCGTGTCGCCCGGACTGCTCGCGATGTCCAGCCCGCCGTCGTGGGAGTGGGCCACGGCGTGGACGATCGCCAGCCCGAGACCGGTGCTCTCGGCGCTCTCGGTGCGGTCGCGACCGCGGGCGAACCGTTCATGGGCGTGGTCGACCAGCTCGGGCGGGAAACCGGGCCCGTCGTCGTGGACCGCGAGGCGCGCGCCGTCGTCGACCTGTTCCAGCACGCAGCGCGCGGTGGTGCCGGCCGGGGTGTGCAGTCGTACGTTCGTGACCAGGTTGGTCACCAGTCGCCGCAACTGCTCGGGTTCGCCGGTGACCACGACGGGCGCCTCGGGCACGCTCAGCAGCCACCGGTGATCGGGCGCGGCGACCCGCGCATCGTCGACGGCGTCGAGCAGTAGCCGGGTGAGGTCGACCGGTTCGCGGTGGTCCGACCCGGCCCGG
>JASLFY010000340.1 GCA_030150425.1 Yimella sp.
CTCCGGTCGTGCTTCACCAGCAGCCTCGAGGTCGCCGACGAACTGGGCGCGCGATCGGTCGCGTTCCCGGCGATCAGTGCCGGTGTCTACGGCTGGGCCGCGGACGACGTCGCCCGCATCGCGATGGATGCGGTCAGGACGGCGACGACAGCGGTGGACGAGGTGCGGTTCGTGTTGTTCAGCGATCGGTTGTTGGAGGCGTTCCGGGAGGCAATGGACGACTGACGGCCCGGGATCAGGGCGCAGCGACGTTCTGCACCACGTCGCCGTAGAAGGACATGACCAGATCCACCACCGAACTGATGAGTGTCCCGGCACCGGAGGCGCGCTTCGCTCCCATCCGCGCCGAGTACGTGACCCGGAACTCCTTCGGATCGCGCCCGTCCGGGTGGATCAGCGTCTTCTCGTCCTCGCGGAGCTCGCTGAGCAGAGCCGGACGCAGGTCCGCCCGCGGCCCGACGCTCAAGCTCTCCACGCGCGCCGTCGGAGACGCGTCCTTCAACTGCCTCACGATCCACCGGACTCGGGTGTCGAGGCGTCCGGTGCGCGGCGCGGGGGTCGCGACCGTCGCATGCACGGTGTCCGTTCGGATGTCGACCTTGACGACGACCTTGCCCACCGCGCCGGGCACCTTGATCGAACCGAACAGAAGACCGGAGTCGACAAGCTGTTGCCGTCGCGACGTCTGATCCGGAGCATCGTCGGGCACGCACGTACGGGCCCGGACCCCGAGAGCATTCGTCAGTTCGAGGGCGACGTGAACCATGAGCTGGTCGAATCGATCGACGATCTCCGTGGTGCCCGCATCCGTGAGTCGCAACGTCCCGGTCTTTGCCGACTCGCGTACTTGGGTCCACCGCTTTCCCATGTCGGTGAAACCGTGAAGTCCCGACCGCTCGTGCTCCATGTACCGCAGGAATTCGGCCAGGACCAACCGTTGCGTCGGGTCCGGGAACTCACCGCGTAAAGCGGTGCTCGCCGCGCTCCGTACTTCATCCCAGGACAGGTGGAGCAACGAGATCTTGCGCAGCTTTCGCCGATCGACCGAAAGCGGGTGCTCTCCCTCGCTGATCGGCAATTGATTGCTCAACGTGATGACGGCGTCGAACCCCTGAGCGCGAGCGATGTCGACATACGTCTCGACCTGTTGGGCGGTCAGCTCCGACTTGCCCGTCTTCACCTCGACCAGGGCTTGCCAGGTGCGTTGTCCGCGCTGAACCACGATGAGGCCATCCGGTCGATAGGCCTCTTCCTTGTGCGAGAACGGCACCTCTGTGTACGTCGACGGTGTGCCGGCCGGCGCTCCGAGCGACGACAGAAGCACTCTCGAGAACGGCTTCACCATGGCGAGGACGGCGAGGAACGCGCTGGTGGCTCGACGCTCCTGCTCCTCGCCGGCGCCGATGCCTGCCACCGGGAACAGGCGCGCGACCTGGTAGTCGCCCTCCCCCGTCGGCATCAGGCGGTTCCAGTCCTTCGGCAGCCGCGGCGGGCGCTGTGACCGTCGCACCGACACACCCTCGGCTTGAACAGCCGACACGGGCTCAGGCGATGCGGCGGGATCGTGAACATCCGACGACTCCCCCTCGGAGGCTTCGGGATCCGCTGTCTCGGACTGGGCCTCGTCCTCCGCCTGGACCTCGACGCCGAAGTGTTCGGCGACCGCGCCGAGCCCCGCGGCGTACCCCTGGGCGATTGCCCGAAACTTCCAACTGTCGGATCGCCGGTAGAACTCTCCGAACAACAACGCGCGCTCGCTGCCAAGGTCGGTCACCTCGAACTGCACGAGCGGCTGGGCGTCCGCGTCCTCGATTCCGACGAAGATTCCGCCGCTCTCCGCGAAGCTGCGACCACTCGAACCATCGAGGCTCCCCACGACGACCACCCTCTGCACGTCGTCGGGAAGATCGTCGAGACTCACCGTCACGGTGCCGACCACCGCAGCCGGATCCCGCCGCGACTCACGCAGGTGGACTGCGCCACCGAATGCGACCGGCTGGTTGTAGAAGACGAAGCAGTCGTTGTCGAGAACTGTCCCGTTCGCGCCGACCAACAGCAGACTGATATCGGCGTCGATCGCTTCTCCCGCCGAGGAATCGGCTACTCGGAGAATGACATTCAGCTTGCCCAGTTCTGCTTGGACGGACCGAAGATCAACATTTCCGCCCTTGGACAGGACGATTGGACGCTCCCCTTGAGACATGGCCCGATTCAACACCTTCGGGCGTTCCGCCGTGGCGACTCGGGAAAGACCGCTGCGTACGATCCGCGCGCCTTACCGACATTCGCGCGGCCCACAACCCGCGCGGATGTCGAAAACCCGCGCGGATTCGTCAACCGGCGCTGCGCTGCGCTCCGATCCTCAGCCGGCTGTCAGCACTCGATCACACTGAGCGCTTCCGCGCCGGCCTCCGGTCCGGTGCTCGCTGCGCTGCGCTCCGATCCTCAGCCGGCTGTCAGCACTCGATCACATTGACGGCCAGCCCACCCCGAGCCGTCTCCTTGTACTTGATCGACATGTCGCGTCCGGTGTCGCGCATCGTCTTGATCGCCTTGTCGAGGCTCACGTGGTGGGAGCCGGTGCCGTTCATCGACAGGCGGGCGGCGTTGATCGCCTTCACGGAGGCGATGGCGTTGCGCTCGATGCAGGGAATCTGGACGAGGCCACCGACGGGGTCGCAGGTCAGGCCGAGGTTGTGTTCGATACCGATCTCGGCGGCGTTCTCGACCTGACCCGGACTGCCGCCGAGCACCTCGCAGAGCGCGCCGGAGGCCATCGCGCAGGCCGAACCGACCTCACCCTGGCAACCGACCTCGGCCCCCGAGATCGAGGCGTTCTCCTTGAACAGGATGCCGATGGCCGCCGCCACCAACAGGAAGCGCACGACGCCGTCGTCGTTCGCACCGGCGACGAAGTCGCGGTAGTAGTGCAGGACGGCCGGGATGATCCCGGCGGCGCCGTTGGTCGGCGCGGTGACGACCCGCCCACCGGAGGCGTTCTCCTCGTTCACCGCGAGCGCGTAGAGGTTGACCCAGTCCATGACGTGCAGCGGGTCGAGGCGGTCCTTGGCCATCAGGTCGCGGTGCAGCTTGGGCGCGCGGCGCGGCACCCGCAGCCCGCCGGGCAGCACACCCTCGCGCGAGAAACCGGTGTCGACGCATTGCTGCATGACCGCCCAGATGTGCAGCAGCCCGGCCCGGATCTCCTCCTCGCTGCGCCAGACCTGCTCGTTGCGCATCATCACCTGCGAGATCGACAGGCGCTCGCGCTCGCAGATCTCCAGCAGCCCCGCCGCGGTGTGGAACGGCAACGGCAACACCGTGTCGTCCTGGACCACCCGGTCGGCACCGCTGGCGTTCTCGTCGACGACGAAGCCGCCACCGACGGAGTAGTAGATCTTGCTGTCCACGACCGAGCCGGCGGCGTCATAAGCCTCGAACTGCATCCCGTTCGGGTGGGTCGGCAGCGACTTACGACGGTGCATCACCAGGTCACGATCGGGGTCGAACGCGACGACGTGGCGGCCGCCGAGGTTCACCAAGCGACGGGCACGAATGTTCTCGACACGGGCGTCGGCGGTGTCGGTGTCGACCGTCTCCGGGTCAGCACCCTCCAGACCGAGCAGGACCGCCTTGTCGGACCCGTGGCCGTGACCGGTCGCGCCGAGCGACCCGAACAACTGGGCCTTCAGCCGGACGACGTCGTCGATCCGGCCCGCCTCGGCGAGTCCGTCGGCGAACATCCGCGCCGCGCGCATCGGCCCGACGGTGTGGGACGACGACGGCCCGATACCGATCGAATACAGGTCGAAAGCGCTGAGCGCCATGGATTTCGGCTCCTCGTGGGTGGCAGGTGGCCCGGTGGGCGCCGGGTGTGGCGCCTGCCGCAATCTAACCCGTGGTCCGCCCCGTACGGTAAGCGTCATGGATACTCGCGAGTTCGACATCGTGCTGTACGGCGCCAGCGGCTTCGTCGGTGAGCTCACCGCGGCCCACCTGGCCCGTCACGCACCGGAGGGCACCCGCATCGCCCTCGCCGGTCGCACCCCGGCCAAGGTCGAGGCCATCCGTGCGTCGCTGCCCGCGGCGGCGCGTGACTGGCCGGTCATCGCCGCCGACTCCTCCGACGAGTCGTCCCTGCACGACATGGCCGCCCGCACCCGCGTGGTCATCACCACCGTCGGCCCGTACGCCAAGTACGGCCTCGCCCTCGTCGGCGCCTGCGTGGAGGCCGGCACCGACTACGTCGACCTCACCGGTGAGGTGCTCTTCCACCGCGACGTGATCGACCGATTCGACGAGATCGCCCAGCGCACCGGCGCCCGCATCGTCCCCTCCTGCGGCTACGACTCGGTGCCCTCCGACCTCGGCGTGTTCGTGCTGTCCCAGGCGGTCCACGCCGCCGGCGACGGCGACCTGACCGAGACGACGACGTACGCGAGCATGAAGGGCGGCGTGTCCGGCGGCACCGTCGCGTCCGCGATCAACCAGGCCGACGAGATGCGCGGCGACAGCGCCCGACGCAAGATCGTCACCGACAAGTTCTCCCTGTCCCCCGACCGCGGCGCCGAACCGCGCGGCGAGTTCAAGGACGCCCCGAAGGTCGAGTTCGCCGACGCGATCGGCGCGTGGACCGGGCCGTTCGTGATGGCGTCGTACAACACCCGCGTGGTGCGGCGCAGCAACGCGCTCACCGGGCACTCGTACGGCACCGGCTTCCGCTACCGCGAGGTGATGAAGACCGGCAAGGGTCTGGCCGGCCGGGCGACCGGCTACGCCATGACTGCGGGTCTCGGAGCCGCGTTCGGTGCGTTCGCGATCGGCCCGCTGCGCCCGGTGGTCGAGAAGATCGTTCCGGCGCCCGGCACCGGCCCCAACGAGAAGGCGCGCGAGGCCGGCTTCTTCAAGATGGACATCCACACCACGACCACGACCGGCGCCAAGTGGCACAGCATCGTTGCCGCACAAGGCGATCCGGGCTACAAGGCAACCTGCGTGATGCTCGGCGAGGCGGCCCTGACCCTGGCGCTGCAGCGGGACGAGTGCCCGCTGCCCGAGGGGCGCAACGGCGGCGTGCTGACCCCGGCGACTGCGCTCGGACAGCCGTACGCCGACCGCCTGGTCGCGCAGGGCTTCACCGTCAGTGCCGAGCGCCTGAGCGAGTGAACCCCGCCGGCGGTCCGACGCTCGACGCGCTGTCGGCGCGGGTGCTCGACCGGGAACGGGAGCTGTTCGCCGGACGCCCGGTCGTCCTGGTGACCCCGGTGCTGGCGGCGGCGACCGAACCGGTCGAACGGCTCCGTGAGCTCGGTGCGGGCCCGATGCTGGTCGTGACCTTCGGGGTCGGCACCGGACCGACGCCGGAGGCGGGCTCGGTAGCGGTGCACCTCGTCGCCGCGGGAGACGTGGCCGACGTCAGCGGCGAGATCGAGTTGTGGACCCGCGTGCTGCGCACTCCCCCGCGCGACGTCGCCGACGCGATCGAGGACTTCGATCCGGACGGCCGCGCGGTCGTACGCAACGGCACCCCGGTCGCCACGGACCCGACCCTGCTCGGTCGCCCGGTGGTCGGCGGTCGATCGCTCGCCGACGAACGGCTCGAGGACAAGACCGTCTGCGGCGCCGTCTTCCGCCGGGCAGGTGTACGCATCGCACCCGAACAGATCGTACGGTCGGAGCTCGAGGCGTTGCAGGCTGCGGCGGACGACCTCGATGCCGGGGACGGCGTCGTCATCTCCTCGGACGCGTCCCGCGGACTGAGCGGCGGCGCCGCCCGCGTCTGGTGGGCGCGCGACCGCTCCCGAGTAGCCGAGATCGCCGACGCCGTCAGCGCCGGCGGTGAGACCGCACGGGTGATGCCGTTCCTCGAGGGGCAGCCGTGCAGCATCCACGGACTGGTGACCGGTGACGGCGTCGCCGTGCTGCGCCCGGTCGAACTGTGCATGCTGCGCCCGGCCGGCGGCACCGGCTTCCGCCAGGCCGGCATCTCGACGTGGTGGGATCCGGACGACGACGCCCGCGCGCAGATGCGCGAGGTCGCCCGACGTACGGGTGCCGTCTTGGCGGTCGACCACGGGTACCGCGGCGCGTTCGGCATCGACGGCATCCTGACCGCTGACGGATTCGTGCCGCACGAGATCAACCCGCGCTTTTCCGGTGGTCTCAGCGCGATCGGCAAGGGTCTGCCCGGGATCCCGTTGCGTGCCCTCGACGCGGCCCTGCGGTCCGGGTTCGACCTCGGCGTCGGGGTGGCCGAGTTGGAGGCCGCACTGCTGACCGCCGCCGACGAACGCCGATTCGGCTCGGCCTACCTGTCGACCACCGCGATCCGCCCGGACCACACCGAGACCGTGCTGGTCAGCGGCGGCCCGGACCGGCTGGAGGTCGCCGGCGACCACGGTCGCCCGAGCGGCACCCTCGAACTCGGTCCGGCGACGGCCGGCGCGCTGGTGCGTTTCACCCCGCTCGCTCTCGTCGAGGGCGAGCGGCTGACGCCGTGGGCAGCCGCCGCTTACCGACTCGCAGATCGGTTGTGGGACACCTGTTTCGGTGAGTTCGAGCTGCCGGCGACCGTGCGCGACTAACCCCGGAGGATCCCGGAGAGGTCCTCCAGGACGGTGGGGTCCTCGATGGTCGAGGGCACTGGCGCCTCGTCGCCATCGGCCAACTGGCGCATCGTCCTGCGCAGGATCTTCCCGGAACGGGTCTTCGGCAGCGCCGCCACGACGTCGACCCGCTGCAGAGTCGCGATCGCGCCGACCTCCTCGCGGACCCGCTGCCCGAGCTCCGCGCGCAACGTCTCCAGCCCGGCGTCGTCGAGATTCGCCCACTGCTCACCGGCCTTCAGGACGACCAGCGCCCGCGGGACCTGCCCCTTCAGCGGGTCGCGTACGCCGATCACGGCGCACTCGGCGACCGCCGGATGACCGGCCAGCGCGGCCTCGATGCCGCCGGTCGAGAGCCGGTGGCCGGCGACGTTCAACACGTCGTCCGTGCGACCCAGCACGAACAGGTAGCCGTCGTCGTCGATGTAGCCGCCGTCGCCGGTGAGGTAATAGCCGTCGTACGCCGACAGGTACGACGACTCGTAGCGGGCGTCGTCCTGCCACAACGTCGGCAGCGTGCCCGGCGGCAACGGGAGCTTGATGCAGACCGCACCCTCGACACCCGGTGCGCAGGGCTCACCGGACGGATCGAGGATCTGCACGTCGTACCCCGGAGACGGCACGCCCGCCGACCCCGGCTTGATCCGCAACTGTTCCAGTCCGAGCGGAACAGACGCGATCGGCCAGCCGGTCTCGGTCTGCCACCAGTTGTCGATCACCGGGATGCCGAGCAGGTCGCCCGCCCACTCGTAGGTGCCCGGGTCGAGCCGCTCGCCGGCCAGGAACAGCGTGCGCAGGCTGCTCAGGTCGCGCCCGTCGAGCAGGCTGCCGGACGGGTCCTCCTTCTTGATCGCCCGGATCGCGGTCGGCGCGGTGAACAGGGCCGTCACCCGGTGCTGCTCGACCACCCGCCAGAACGCGCCGGCATCCGGGGTGCCGACCGGCTTGCCCTCGTAGAGCACCGTGGTCGCGCCGGTCAGCAGCGGCGCGTAGACGATGTACGAGTGGCCGACCACCCAGCCCACGTCGGAGGCGGCCCAGAACACGTCGCCCGGCCCGGCCGCGAAGACGGCGTCCATCGACCAGCGCAGCGCGACCGCGTGCCCGCCGTTGTCACGCACCACGCCCTTGGGCCGCCCGGTCGTGCCCGCGGTGTAGAGGTTGTAGAGCGGATCGGGCGGGGCGACCGGCTGGGTGCCGGTCGCCGCGACCGATCCGCTCTACATCCTCTACACCTCGGGCACGACCGGGCGGCCCAAGGGCGTGGTGCGCGACAACGGTGGGCACGCGGTCGCGCTGCGCTGGTCGATGGACGCCGTCTTCGCGGCCGGGCCGGGCGACGTGTTCTGGGCCGCCT
>JASLFY010000372.1 GCA_030150425.1 Yimella sp.
CGACCGTGAGGTCCCCCAGCCCCAGCGCCGCGACTGAGTCGGCGTGGGCGGACGCGTCGCCCACCAGCACGATCGTCCGCGGTTCGCCCGACCACCGGCGCCAGGCGGCGTCGACCTCGTCGACCCCGACCGTACGCAGCGCCCCGAGGTAGTCGGGCGAACCGCGGACGATCGTGCTGGTGGGCGACGCGTCCGCCCACGCCGACTCAGTCGCGGCGCTGGGGCTGGGGGACCTCACGGTCGTCTGAGGTGACCTCGCCCAACCGGGCGAGCACCTCGTCGTGCAGGATTCCGTTGCTGCTCAACGCGTTTCCGCTCCAACATCCCGGCTTGCCGTCGAGCCCGGTGAAGCGGCCGCCGGCCTCGGTGACGATCGGCACTAGGGCCGCCATGTCGTGGACCGCCAACTCCGGCTCCGGCGCGATGTCGACGGCGCCCTCGGCGACCAGCACGTGCGACCAGAAGTCGCCGTACGCCCGGCTGCGCCAGACGTCGTCCATCAGTTGCACCATCTCGGCGCGCTTGCCGCGGGCGTCCCAGTCGCGCACGTTCGCGTAGGACATCGAGGCGTCGCCGATGCTCGAGACCTTGGAGACGCTGATCCGTCGCGCGGAGGAGAGGCTGCGTCCGGTCCACGCCCCGGTGCCCTTCCCGGCCCACCAGCGGCGGCCGAGGGCGGGGGCGGCGACCAGGCCGACGACCGGTTCGCCGTTCTCCACCAGGGCGATCAGAGTCGCCCAGACCGGCAGACCGCGGACGAAGTTCTTGGTGCCGTCGATCGGGTCGACGATCCAGCGGCGCGGCCCGTTGCCGTCCAGGCCCTGCTCCTCACCCTGCACCGCGTCGCGCGGGCGGGCCCGCTTCAGCTGACCGCGGATGATCTCCTCCGCGGCGAGGTCGGCGTCGCTGACCGGGGTCAGATCGGGCTTGGTCTCGACCACCAGGTCCTCGGCCTGGAACCTGTCCATCGTGGTCGGCTCGACCGCGTCGGCGATCACGTGGGCGATCCGGATGTCGTCGGCATAAGTCACCCCCGCACCGTAGCGGGAGGTCTCAGCCGCCGACGTCGGGTTCGTCGTCGAGCGGCGGCAACGGGATGCGCGGCACCCCGACGATGAGCACCTGTTCGAGGTCGCGGGCGAGTTCGGTCGCATCGACCAACGAGGTGCTGACCGGCGGCAGGTCGGCGATCAGAGCGCGCAGTTCGCCGGCCATCGCTGCGGCGTTCACGTGTTTGTTCGGGTCACGGATCCAGCAGGCCGCCAGCACCGTGTACGACATCGCGTTCACCACGGCCTCGACGTTGGACCAGACGCCGAGCAGCTTGTTCTTGTCCTGTTGCGCGATCCGCAGGATGCGGCCCGCCTGGAGTTGTTCGTACGCGAGGTCGCGGCGGGCGCGGAAGCCGTCCGGGCCGGTGTGGGCGTCGCGGGCGATGAGTTCGAGCACCCGTGCGTTGACCCGCAGGGTCCGACGGAACTGCCGGCGTACCAACGCGATCGGCGCGCGGCGGTCGGTCAGCCACATGACGAAGACCGAGACGGCGACGCCGATCAGGGTGTCGACGATCCGCTCCCGCACGAGCTCGCCGAGCGACAGCAGGGTGCCGTTGCTGCTGGTGACCAGCAGCGCCATCGGGGTGACGAAGAAGGCGCCGAGGGCGTAGTTGCGCACGACCGTCCACTGGACCATGAACACCAGCACGATCGCGATGGCGAACACTGCGTCGATCGACGGGTCGAGGGCGTGCAGCCCGACGAACGCGACGACACCGGCGAGGGTCCCGACCATGCGGTGCAGCGCGCGGTGGGTCAGCGAGAGCCGGTCGGCGCCCATCGACATCACCAGGGCCGTCGTCATCACCGCCCAGAACGGGTGGGTCAACCGCAGGCCGTACGACGCGACGCAGGTCAGCGCGATCGCCAGCCCGATCCTGCGGGCCGCCAGCCACGGCAGGGACCGGGGCGACACGCCCCAACGCACCAGGTAGGCGATCGGTGGTGAACCGAGGTAACGGCGCTGCGCCATCGCCTCGACCTCGACGACCGCGCCGGGCATGGCGTCGTGCGCGATCCGGGAAATGATCGAGAAGTGCAGGCGGCGCAGTTCGATCAGCAGGGTGCGCCACTCGCGCCGTCGCGGGTTGCGGCCGACCGCTTCCTCCAACGTCATCGACGCGCTCAGCACCGCGGCGTACGCGCTGTCGCGCTGCTCGGCGCGTTCGGCGAGGGTCGCGTCGTCGTCGGCGTAGAGCCGGTCGAGTTCGGCGACCTCGTCGCCGGCGGTGGCCACGGCCTTCGCCTCGGCGGTGGCCTTCGTCCGTGGGTGCAGCAGCAGGCTGACGGCGCTGCCGACCAGGCAACCGAGGGTGGAGACGCCCAGCACGTCCCATCGGGGGAGCCCCTGAGCGGACAGGTAGGACGCGATCGCCGGGCCGATGATCAGGAAGATCGGGCCGGGTGGGTCGGCGACGACCGCGTTGTAGCCGAGCACGGTGACGATGGCGATCACCGTCAGCAGCACGGACAGCAGGACGGGGCTCGCCCCGGCCAGGACGGCCAGCGCGCAGCCGATGACGTAGGCCAGATCCATCCACACCAGCACCCGCAGCCGGGATCGCCAGGGCCGCTCGGTGACGGTGTTGCCGATGAAGGAGCCGGTGATGCCCAGCAGGGCGAGGCTCTTGCCGTAGACGAGCCCGACGGCCAGCACGGTGATCGCGGTCATGACGGTCGCCCGCAGCGCGGGCTTCCAGCGTCCGGGGGAGGACTTGATCTCGGCGAAGGTGCTCAGCTGGGCGCCGATCGCCGACCGGCCGAGATCCACCGCTACTCCTCGTCGGAGGTTCCCGCGCGCGAACGCAGCAGTCGCCGCAGGGACTCCAGTCGGGCCGGTCCGGACGAGCCGGCGTGGCCGGCTGCGACCCACGCGTCCAGCGCGCAGTCGGGTTCGTCGTGGCTGCATCCGCGCGGGCAGTCCTCGGTGCCGGCCGCGAGTTCGGGGAAGTGGTCGATGAACGACCCGGGGTCCACGTGGGCCAGGCCGAACGAACGTACGCCGGGGGTGTCGATCACCCAGCCGCCGTCGGGCAGTTCCAGCGCGATCGCCGACGTGGAGGTGTGGCGGCCGCGGCCGGTCACGGCGTTGACGTGGCCGACGCTGCGGTCGGTGCCCGGCACCAGTGCGTTCACCAGCGTCGACTTGCCGACGCCGGAGTGGCCGACCAGGACGGTGGTGTGGTCGGTGATCCGGGCGACCAGGTCGGGCAGGCCGGTGATGGTGCCGTCGGGTTCGACGGAGGTGACGACGTGGTCGAGGTCGAGGCCGGTGTAATTCGCCAGGAACGGGGCCGGGTCGGTCAGGTCGGCCTTGGTGAGCACCAGCAACGGCACCATCCCGGCGTCGTACGCCGCCACCAAGCAGCGGTCGACCATCCGGGTGCGCGGTTCGGGGTCGGCCAGCGCGGTCACGATCGCGAGCTGGTCGGCGTTGGCGACCAGGACCCGCTCGACCGGGTCGGTGTCGTCGGCGGTGCGGCGCAGGAAGGTGGTGCGCTCCTCGATCCGTACGATCCGCGCCAGGCTGCCCTCGGCGCCGGACGTGTCACCGACCAGGGCGACCCGGTCGCCGACGACGATCGGGCTGCGCCGCAGTTCGCGCGCCCGCATCGCGGTGATCGGGCGGCCGTCGACCAGGCAGGTCCACCGGCCGCGGTCGACCGCGGTGACCGAGCCGATCACCGCGTCGTCGTGCTTGGGGCGCTCCTTGGTGCGCGGTCGCGAGCCACGTTTGTTCGGGCGGACCCCGATCCGCGACTCGTCGTAGTGGTACTTGTCGGCGCCCATCGGGTCACTCGTGGGCGACGGCGGGCTGGGCGAGCATCGCCGACCAGCGGTCGGTGAAGTCGGGCAGCGTCTTGCCGACGGTGGCGACGTTCTCGACGACGACACCCGGCGTACGCAGTCCGAGGACGGCGGCCGCCATCACCATGCGGTGGTCGCCGTACGTGTGGAAGGTGCCGCCGTGCAGCGGTGCCGGCGTGATCCGCAGCCCGTCGTCGGTCTCGACGACATTGCCGCCGAGCGCGTTCAGTTCGGTGGCGAGGGCCGCGAGCCGGTCGGTCTCGTGGCCGCGCAGGTGGGCGATGCCGCGCAGCACGCTGGGGGAGTCGGCGAGCGCGGCCAGCGCCGCGACGACCGGGGTGAGTTCGCCGACGTCGTGCAGGTCGAGGTCGACCCCGCTGACGGAACCGGCGCCGGTGACGGTCAGACCGCTGCGCTCCAGGCGTACGTCGGCGCCCATCGTGGCGAGGATCTCCCGCAGCGCGTCGCCGGCCTGGGTGGTGGCGCCCGGCCACCCCGGAACTCGTACGCTCCCGCCGACGACCAGCGCGGCGGCCAGGAACGGAGCGGCGTTGGACAGGTCGGGCTCGACCTCGACCTCGAGCGCGGAGATCTCCGACGGTTCGACCCGCCAGGTGTTCGGGTCGCCGTCGTCGACGATGACGCCGGCGTCGCGCAGCACCTCGACGGTCATCGCGACGTGGGGCAGGGAGGGCAGCGGCTTGCCGTCGTGGACGACCGTGACGCCCTGCTCGAAGCGGGCGCCGGCCAGCAGCAGCGCGGAGACGAACTGCGACGAGCTGGAGGCGTCGATCAGCACCTTGCCGCCGCGGATCCCGCCGTTGCCGTGGACGGTGAACGGCAGCCCCTCGCCGCCGTCGGTCGAGATCCGGGCGCCGAGGTCGCGCAGCGCGTGGAGCACCGGCGCCATCGGGCGGGTGCGGGCGTGGGGGTCTCCGTCGAAGCGGATGTCGCCCTCGGCGAGGGCAGCGATCGGCGGGACGAAGCGCATGACGGTGCCGGCCAGGCCGCAGTCGACGGTGGCCGGGCCGCTCAGGACGCCGGGTTCGATCAGCCAGCTCGGCTCGCCGTCGAGTTCCTCCTCGAGGACGTGGGTGCCGAGCGAGCGCAGCGCGTCGGCCATCAGCCGGGTGTCCCGCGAGACCAGCGGTCGGGTGATCCGGGAGGCGTCGGTGGCCAGCGCGGCGAGCACTGCGTAGCGGTTGGTCAGGCTCTTCGAACCGGGCACCAACACGGTGGCCTCGAGGGTTTCGGAGTGACCGAGGACGGTGGGCGCCGGCCAATCGCCGGTGGGACTGTGCGGTTCCATCGGCCCCTACGGTAGTGGTCGCCACCGACCGACGCGGCGAGTAGCCATGTCCGCACTGCCGACGCCACCTAGGCTCGAACCCATGTGCGGCCGATACGCAGCCAGTTTCAGCCCGGACGACCTGCGCGACGAGTTCGAGATCGAGGACGACCGGTTGGCCGACCACGCCCGATCGGTGCTGGTCAACCCGCAGGACCCGCCGGCCGGGACGCCCGACTGGAACATGGCTCCGACCAAGCAGGCACCCGTCGTGCTGACCCGTGTGCCGCGGGACCAACCCGACGCACCAGCGACCCGGCAGCTGCGCCTGCTCACCTGGGGACTCGTGCCGTCGTGGGCGAAGGACACCAAGGTCGGCCTGCGGATGATCAACGCCCGCGCCGAGACGCTCCTGGACAAGGGCGCGTTCGCCCGCGCCGCGCTCAGCCGGCGCTGCATCGTCCCTGCGGACGGTTGGTACGAGTGGCAGCAGAGCCCCACCGTCACCGACGCCAAGGGCAAGCCGCGCAAGCAGCCGTTCTTCATCCGGCGGGAGGACGGCGCGCCCTGCGCCTTCGCCGGGGTCTTCGAGTTCTGGCGCGACCGCAGCAAGGCCGACGACGATCCGGACGCCTGGCTGACGACGTACGCGATCGTGACGACAGCAGCCGAGCCCGGCCTCGACCGGATCCACGACCGACAGCCGGTGGTGCTGGAGAAGTCGGACTTCGCGGCCTGGCTCGACCCGACGATGAACGACCCGGACGAGGTCCGCAGCCTGCTCGCCTCGCCCGGTGACGGCCGGTTCACCGGCTGGCCGGTGTCCGCCGCGGTCGGTTCGGGCCGCAACAACGGGGAGCAGTTGACGCTGCCGATCGACCG
The DNA here is from genome assembly GCA_030150425.1 of Yimella sp. Classification (GTDB taxonomy): domain Bacteria; phylum Actinomycetota; class Actinomycetes; order Actinomycetales; family Dermatophilaceae; genus Yimella. The sequence continues at coordinate 6,034 of JASLFY010000372.1, forward strand.
GGCGGAGTTGCGGGGAGTGGTGGATCCGATGACAGGGGAGGTGATCGGGGAGTGACTGACATTCGCGAAATCGAGACGCCCGGCGGGCCTGCCCGCGCCCACATCACCGGACCCGAGTCGGCGGTCGGGACGCTGGTGCTCTCGCACGGCGCCGGTGGCGGGATCGGGACGCCCGACCTGGACGCGCTGGCCGCGGTGGTCGAGGACGGCTGGCGCTACGTACGCGTCGAGATGCCGTGGCGCGTCGCCGGGAAGCGGGTCGCGTCGCCGCCGGCGAGCCTGGACAAGGCGTGGCTGCCGATCATCGCCGGGCTGCGTGACTTGGTCGACGGGCCGTTGGTCGTCGGCGGCCGGTCCGCGGGCGCCCGGGTGGCGTGTCGTACGGCGGTGGCGGTCGACGCCGCCTCGGTCCTCGCGCTCTCCTTCCCGCTGCGTACGCCGGGCCGGCCGGACAAGCCGTCCCGCGCGCCGGAGGCGGCGGGGGTGCTGGACGCGGGCATCCCGCTGCTGGTGGTGCAGGGCGAGACGGACCCCTTCGGTGGACCCGCGGACGTACGCGCCGAGCTCGGGCCGAAGGCCCACGTCGTCGGCTGCCGCGGCACGCACTCGTTCCCGCGCAACCCGCAGGACGTCGTCACCGCCGTACGCACCTGGCTGGGGGAACTGGTCGCGGAATGAAGTGACCGGGGTGCCTGTTGAACCTCTTCGAGCGATGAAGGAGAGGGATTTGCTGGCTGCACCGTACGCACCTGAGCGCACCGCCGAGCGGGCGCAGGAGGCGGACCGTCGGTCCTCCGGTCTAAGCTGGAAGGTGATGACCCAGGATCGTTCCGCCACCACGACGGCCCCGGCCGAAGCCGAGGACCGCAGTTTCGAGACGCGCGACGCCACCGGACACACGGTCGACGTCGCCACCGAGTCGGCCGCTGATCGCCTCGCCCGCTTCGAGCGCGACGCGATGCCCTACCTCGACCAGCTCTACAGCGCGGCGCTGCGCACCACGCGCAATCCGTCCGACGCCGAGGACCTGGTGCAGGAGACGTTCGCCAAGGCCTACGCCGCCTTCCACCAGTACAAGCCGGGCACCAACCTGAAGGCCTGGCTCTACCGCATCCTCACCAACACCTACATCAACGACTACCGCAAGAAGCAGCGGCAGCCGCAGCAGTCCGACGCGGCCGAGATCGAGGACTACCAGCTGGCGCGCGCCGAGGCCCACACCTCGACCGGGCTGAAGTCGGCCGAGGCCGAGGCGCTGGACCACCTGCCCGACAGCGACGTGAAGCGCGCGCTGCAGGACATCCCGGAGGACTTCCGTCTGGCGGTCTACTTCGCCGATGTCGAGGGCTTCTCCTACAAGGAGATCGCCGAGATCATGGACACGCCGATCGGCACGGTGATGTCCCGACTGCACCGCGGACGCCGGATGCTGCGCGAACGCCTCACCGACTACGCCCGCGACCGCGGCTTCATCTCCGGTGGTGACAACGCATGATGTTCGACAGCAGCGACTGCGGCAGCTATCTGGCCCACCTCGAGGAGTACCTCGACGGTGAGCTCACCGCGCAGCAGTGCGAGCAGTTGAAGGAACACCTCGCCGATTGCCCGCCGTGCCTCGACGCCTACCAGCGTGACGCCCTGATGAAGGCGCTGATCCGCCGCTCGTGCCAGTGCGAGGCCGCTCCGGTCTCGCTGCGCACCCAGATCATGCAGCGGATCAGTATTCAGGTCACGACCGTCGAGATCCGTTCCGAGAACTGACCCGCGCGGTGAGGTGGGTCAACAGGTCCACCACGTCCGGGTCGTACTCGTAACCCATCCCCAGCTGCAGCCGCTCCAGCGCGGCCGTACGCCGCTCCTCGCGACCCGCGGTGAGTTCGTCGTACGCATTGCAGACCTTGAGGATGCGCGCGGTGACGGGGACCTCGTGGCCGAGTTCGCGTACGTTCCGGAACGGCGTCGACTGCGCCGCGACGATCGCGGCGCTGCCGTCCAACGACCCGATGGTGCGCACCACGCCGGCGCCGGCCTCGGCGATCATCGTCTGGTCGACCGGGGCGGCCTCGGACACGGCGCCCGCGGGTAGCGGGCGGGGGAGCCCGAGCTGGCCGAGGTCGTGCAGCAGGGCGGCGTCGCGCAGGTTCTTGCGTTCGGACTCGCTCACCAGCAGCTGCTCGCCGACCAGGTCGCACAACCGGCGCACCCGGCGCGCGTGGCCGGTCGGCACGTAACCGCCGATCTCGGGCATCCGGGACAACGCGAGCACACCCTGGTCGCGCACCCGGGCCACGATGGTCCGCCGGTGCACCGCCGTACGCAGCAGCACCAGCGGCGACGCCATGATCGGCACCGACCACAGGTCGAGCGGGACGAACCCGAGGATGATCGCCACCGAGGTGCCGAGCACTGCCGTCCAGAACGGCGCCGTACGCAGCGCGAGGTTCTCGCCCGCGACCAGCAGCAGCCGCGGTGGCGCGGTCATCAGGATCTGCAGGCACAGGTCGACCACGAGTCCGGCCGCGCAGCAGGCGGTGACGACGGCGGCGGTGCGCCAGCCGGTGTGCTGCCAGTCGTCGGTGGCGACGAGTCCGGTGCGGCCGTCGAACATCGGCACGGACCGGAACAGCACCGCGGCGACCAGTGCGCCGACGAGGTGGCTGCCGAGGACCGCGCTGTCGTGCCACGGGCGCCGCAACAGTGCCGAGAGACCGAGACCGACGAGACAGCCGACGACCATGGCCAGGGTGATCAGCGCGGTGCCGAAGGTGACCGAGTGGGTCGTCGCCACCGGTGTCGTGGCCGTCGCGAGGGCGATCGACTGGGTGACCGGTGCGAGTTCGCGTTCGGTCGGGGTGAACATCCGCAGCGGGATCGCGGCCGCGATGCCGATCGTCAGGAGGCCGAGCCGCAAGTCCAGGGGGTGGTCGGCGAATCCGCCTCGCAGCACGACGACCAGCGCGATCGCGGTGGCGACGGTGACGACGGCCCCGACCAGCACGGTCGCGACGTGCCGGCGGTCGCGGGTGGTGGTCACGACGCGACCTCGGCGTGCTGCCGGCTGAGCGTGTGTTCGTTGGTCCAGGTCAGCAACCAACGCGACCAGGGGCTCCGAGAGGCGTGGCCTAGGGCGACGCGGGCGGCCGGGTCGAGGGTGTCGTTCGACCCGACCCGGCGTACGGCTGCGTGAAGGTCCGCGATGGTCAGCGGGTGGTCTGCGCCGAGGCG
>JASLFY010000393.1 GCA_030150425.1 Yimella sp.
CGCGACATCGAGGTCATCGGGGTCGAGGACGACCTGATGGTGCCCGAGGCGCCCGACGACCTGGGGGTCGTCGGCCTCGGCGCCCAGGTTGGCGCGCGCACCCCCCGCCGCGGCGGGCAGATGCGCGACATCGTCGCCACCATCCAGCAGCACCAGGACCAGGCGATCCGGGCGACCGCGCGCGGGGTCACCGAGATCACCGGTGGACCGGGCACCGGCAAGACCGTCGTCGCGCTGCACCGCGCCGCCTATCTGCTCTACTCCGACCGACGCAAGTACGAAGCCGGCGGCATCCTCGTCGTCGGCCCGTCGGCGGCCTACACCGCGTACATCGAGCGGGTGCTGCCCTCCCTCGGCGAGGACACCGTCACGCTGCGCTCCCTCGGCGACGTCATCGAGGGCATGACCGCCGTACGGCTCGACCCGCCGGCCGCCGCCGCGGTGAAGGGTTCGCTGCGGATCCGGCGTGTGCTGGCCCGCGCCGCGCGGGACGTCGCGCCCGACGCCCCGGAGCGTTTCCGGGCGATGATCGCCGGCCACCCGGTCAACATCGACCCGCAGCAGCTGCGTTCGATCCGCCGCCAGGTGTTGAGCCGCACCCAGCACAACAGCGGCCAGGACGCCGCCCGGCAGGCGCTCGGCGAGGCCGCGTGGACGCAGGTCCGGCCGCACGCCCAGAACCTGGAGAAGTCCGACTTCCTGGACCGCTTCACCGACCACCTCGAGGTCGAGTCGTTCCTGAACGCCTGGTGGGCGCCGATCGACCCGCGCGAGGTGCTGCTCTGGTTCACCGAACCGGACCGACTGCGCCGCTACACCGACGGCCTGCTGTCGAAGGACGAGGCGCGGGTGCTGGGCGACTCGTTCGCGACCGCGCTGGCCACCGGCAGCTGGAGCGTCGCCGACGCCGCCCTGGTCGACGACCTCTCCGCCCGCCTCGGCCTGATCGTCGATAAGGCCAAGGAGGAGCGCGGCTTCTACGAGATCGAGCTGATGGACGACACCAGCGACTTCGGCGTGCAGGAGGTCCGTACGACGGGCAGCTCCGTTGCCGCGCAGGAGGTTTCGTACCGCCGCAACCCCACCGACGCCCGCGAGCGACTACTGCTGGGCCGGATCGGCCGATGGGCGGAGTACGCGCATGTGTTGGTCGACGAAGCACAGGACCTCTCCCCCATGCAGTGGCGGATGGTCGGTCGCCGCGGCCGGTACGCATCGTGGACGGTCGTCGGCGACGCCGCCCAGGCGTCCTGGCCCGACCTCGCCGAGGCGGGCGAGGCCCGCGAGGAGGCGTTCGGCAACAAGGAACGCCGCACCTTCCACATGACCACCAACTACCGCAACGCGCGGGAGATCTTCGACTACGCCGAGCAGGTCGTGCGCCGCTACGTCCCCGACGCGGACATCCCGCAGGCCGTGCGCGAGACCGGGATCTTCCCCGAGGAACTGTCGGTGGCGTCCGCCGACCTGGTGGAAACCGTACGGGCGCAGGCGGATTCGCTCAGCGGGCAGGTCGAGGGCCTGGTCGCGGTGATCACCCCGCAGCGCTGGGCGGCCGACCTCGAACAGGCGCTGCACGGGTCGTCCGACCGGGTCCTGATCATCGACCCGATGTCGACCAAGGGTCTGGAGTACGACGCGACGGTCATCGTCGACCCCGACGAGATCACCGCGGAGTCGCCCGGCGGCGCGCGCGTTCTCTACGTCGCGCTGACCCGTGCGGCCCACCGGATGACGGTCGTCAACCCCGCCTGAGGTCCGTACGGCAGACACCGTCGACCCCGCGCGGGCGGCTGTGGTCACAATGGCTGACATGACTGACCCATCGCCGGACGCCGCCGTCGACCTCGCCGGGTCGACCGAGAACGCCACGAGCGCCGACTCGCAGCTGGTCGCCTTCCGGCAGTCGATCGACAACATCGACGCCGCATTGATCCACCTGCTCGCCGAGCGTTTCAAGATCACCCAGGCGGTCGGCCGGTACAAGGCCGACCACGACCTGCCGCCGGCCGACCCGGCCCGCGAGGAACGTCAGATCGGTCGCCTGCGCGCGCTGGCCGCCGCCTCGCAGCTGGACCCGGAGTTCAGCGAGAAGTTCCTGCGGTTCGTCATCGACGAGGTGATCCACCACCACGAGCGGATCCGGGACGACGGCACTGCCGACTGAGCTCAGCCCCCGAGCAGGGTGCGCACTCGCTCGGCGCCGATCGCCAGCAGCAGGGTGGGCAGGCGCGGGCCGGTGTCCTTGTCGACCAGCAGGTTGTAGAGCAGCTTGAAGAACTCGCGCTGGGCGGCACCGAGGGCGGCGGCCACCTCCGGCTCGGCCTTGCGGTCGGGGCGGTAGTCGGGGCTCTTGCCCTGCTCGACCTTCGGCACGCCGTAGACCTGATGGGTCAGCCCGTCGAGCGTCCAGTTCGCCTCGATCGCCGGCAGTTCACCCTTCCCGTCGAGCAGGGTCGCGATCGCCGACCGCTCCTGCTCGGTGAGGGCGGCCAGTCGGGCGGCGTCGGGCTCGGTGCGGACGAGGGTCTTCTCCTCGGCCGGCATCTGGGTCGCGACCCAGTGCTCGACCCGGTCGAGCCGCGGCCGCAGCTGGTCGACGTCGGTGATCGGGTCGGCGTCGAGGCCGCCGACGATGCGCAGCAACTGCTCCTGGTCACCGGCGGTGATGTCGACGATCGAGGCGAGGGTGCGGTAGGCCACCGGGCGGGGTGTGGTCGGCAGCACGCGGTCGGCGACCGACGACGCGCGGGTGTACGCCGCGACGTCGCCCGGCTGCCCCTTGCCGTCGGCGACCTTGCGGGACAACGAGTCCCACTCGTCGTACATCCGCTGGATCTCCGAGTCGAAGGCAACGTTGAACGCCTGGTTCGGCTTGCGGCGGGCGTACAGCCAGCGCAGCAGCGCCGGCTCCATCACCTCGAGCGCGTCGGCCGGGACCGGCACGCCACCCTTGGACGAGCTCATCTTCGCCATGCCCTTGATGCCGACGAAGGCGTACATCGGGCCGATCGGGCGCTCCCAGCCGAAGATCGGCGCGAGCTCCTTGCCGACGGCGTACGACGACCCGGGCGACTGGTGGTCGACGCCCGACGGCTCGAAGACGACCTGCTCATAGCCCCAGCGCATCGGCCAGTCGACCTTCCAGACCAGCTTGCCGTGGTGGAACGTGGTGAGGTCGACGGTCTCGGAGTGGCCGCACTTCGTGCAGTCGTACGCCAACTCGTGGGTGGCGTCGTCGTAGGCGGTGACCGTGGTGAAGTCGGTGTTGCAGACGGTGCAGTACGGCTTGTACGGGTAGTAGCCGCCGGCCGACGACCCGTCGTCCTCGCCGGCCGCGCCGGAGCCCTCCTCCGCCTCGGACGCGGCGGCCTGCTCGTCGGCGTCCAGCTTCTGCTGGCCCTTCGGCTGCTGCGCCTGGCGCTCGAGGGTGCGGTACTGGTCGAGGACCTTGTCGATCTCCGAGCGCTGCGACATCGCGAAGATCACGCGCTCGGCGTAGTCGCCGGCGGTGTACTTCTCGGTCTGGCTGATCCCGCGGTAGTCGACGCCGAGGTCGGCGAGGGCGTGCTCCAGCTGGCTGCGGAAGTGCTCGGCCCAGTTCGCGTGGGGCGAGCCGGCCGGGGCGGGCACCGCGGTCAGCGGCTTGCCGATGTGGTCGGCCCAGGAGTCGTCGACGCCCTCGATGCCGCGCGGCACCTTCCGGAAGCGGTCGAAGTCGTCCCAGCTGATGATGTGTTCGACCTCGACACCGCGGCGGCGCACCTCGTCGGCCACCAGGTGGGGGGTCATCACCTCGCGCAGGTTGCCCAGGTGGATCGGGCCGGACGGCGAGATGCCCGAGGCGCAGACCACCTTGATGCCCCGCTGCTTCGCGTCGGCGATCACGTCGTCGGCCAGTCGGGACACCCAGTCGTCAAGCTGCTGCTCAGTCACGGGAGGCAAGTTTACGCAGCGCCGGAGGGTGCCTCCGCCCCGCGCCCGCCGGTCGGGATCAGCTGATCCCGACCGCCCAGCTCAGGAAGAACAGGCCGAGCAACAGAGTGGGCACGGCGAACACGGCCAGGCAACTCGCCTGCGCCCGCCGCCCCTCGGTCGGGGCCTCACCGCGGCGCGACCAGGCGCCGTAGATCGCGGTCACCGAGGCCGCGAGCAACACCACGGTGATCACCCACAGGGTGATCACGAACCAGGTCGGAGCAGCGTTGCCGGAAGCGGGCCGGGCCAGCATCAGTCGCCGAGCAGGTCGTGGCGCACCACGACCTCGTCACGGCCCGGGCCGACACCGATCACCGAGATGCGGGCGCCGATCCGCTGCTCCACGAACTCGACGTAATCACGGCAGTTCTGCGGGAGCTCCTCCCAGGTGCGGCAGTGGGAGATGTCCTCGAACCAACCGGGCAGGTTCTCGTAGACCGGCTGCGCGTGGTGGAAGTCGCTCTGACTCATCGGCATCTCGTCGAACCGCTGCCCGTCGACGTCGTAGGCGACGCAGACCGGGACGGTCTCCAGACCGGTGAGGACGTCGAGCTTGGTGAGTACGAAGTCGGTGACGCCGTTGACCCGGGTCGCGTAGCGGCCGATGACGGTGTCGACCCAGCCGCAGCGGCGCGGGCGGCCGGTGGTGGTGCCGAACTCGGCGCCCTGCTTGCGCAGGAACTCGCCCTTGTCGTCGAGCAGCTCGGTCGGGAACGGGCCCTCACCGACGCGGGTCGTGTAG
>JASLFY010000013.1 GCA_030150425.1 Yimella sp.
GCGGGAGCCGACCTCAGTCGCGCGCCTCCCGCTGGTTCACACACCGGATGAGGCGCTTGGCCCGGCGGCTGATCATCAGCTCGTCCAGCGTCACCGGGCGATGGTTACCGTCGGCCAGCGGGAGCCGCCAGTTCGGGTACTCCTCGTCGGTGCCGGGCTGGTTGATGGTGCGCACGTCGCCGACCAGGTCGTTCACCGAGACACCCAGCATCCGGCTCGGCGCCCAGGCGAGGTACTTGTGCAGCGCGTCGACCTGGTCCTCGATCGACCCGTTCTGCTTGAGCAGCCCGCGCTCGCGCAACGCGGCCAGCACGGCCTCGCGCTGCGCGTCGTCCTCGGCGATCTCCTCCTCCAGCGGGCGGGTGAGCAGGTCGAGTTCGTGGCGCACCGCGATGTGTTCGCCCTGCAGGTAGCCCGCGGTGGGCGGGAGATCGTGGGTGGTGACGCTGGCCAGGCAGAGCGAGCGGTAGGTCTCCGGGTCCTTCGGGGCGATCCCGTCCTTGCGCTCGAACCACAGGATGGAGGTGCCGAGCAGGCCGCGCTCGAGCAGGTAGTCGCGCACCCAGTCCTCGACGGTGCCGAGGTCCTCGCCGATGACGACGGCGCCGGCGCGCTGCGCCTCGAGGGCCAGGATGCCGACCATCGCCTCGTGGTCGTAGCGGACGTACGTGCCCTTGGTCGGCTCCTCGCCGCGCGGCACCCACCACAGGCGGAACAGGCCGAGGATGTGGTCGACCCGCAGGCCGCCGGCCATCGCGAACGAGGTGCGCAGCATGTCGCGGAAGGGGGCGTAGCCGAGCTCGGCGAGGCGGTCCGGGCGCCACGGCGGCTGGCTCCAGTCCTGGCCGAGCTGGTTGTAGTCGTCCGGCGGGGCGCCGACGCTCACCTCGTGGGCGAGCACGTCGCCGAGCGCCCACGAATCCGCACCGCCGGGGTGGACACCGACCGCGAGGTCGTGGACGACACCGACACCCATGCCGGCGGCGACGACCTCACGCTGCGCGTCGGTCAGCTGCGACTGCACGATCCACTGCAGCCAGCACTGGAACTCGACCTCCTCCGCAAGCCGCTCGCGCTCCTTGGCGACCGCCTCGCTGCGCGGGTCGCGCAGCTCCTCCGGCCAGGTCTCCCAGGGCAGCCCGCGGTCGACGACCATCGCCGACCAGGTCGCGAAGTCCTGCAGCCCCTGGCTCTCGCGCTCGGTGAACTCCTCGAAGTCGCGGGTGCGGCGGTGGGTGCGCTCGCTGCGGAACAGCATCCGCAGCGCGGCCCGCTTGGCCTCCCAGGACCCGTCGCGGTCCAGCTGGGCCAGCTTGTTCAGCCGGCGCGCGTCGTCGCTGTGCCACTCGATCAGCTGGTGTTCGGCGGCTGAGAGGTAGCCGATCTCCGGCACCTCCTCGACCCGGATGTACATCGGGTTCACGAACCGGCGCGAGGTCGGCAGGTAGGGCGACGGCTCCATGGTGGCCACCGGCTCGGCGGCGTGGACCGGGTTGATCAGGACGAAGTCGGCGCCCTGCCGCGCACCCCAGGTGCCGAGCTCGGCGAGGTCGGCGGCGTCGCCGATGCCCCAGGAACGCTCGGACCGTACGGCGTACAGCTGGGTCATCAGACCCCAGACGCGGTCGTTCTCCAACGACGCCGGCAGGGTGACCCGCGCGGGCGTGACGATGACCGGGGTCGTGTGGGTCGTGCCGGCCAGGTCGACCTCGAGCGTGTGGTAGCCGAGCGGCAGGTCGCCGGGCAGTTCGAGCGTGGTCTCGGTGACCGTGGCGCCGTCGACCTCGCGCGGCTCCACCCACTTCTCGACGGTCGGCACCTCGCGGACGCGGCCGTCCTCGGTGCGCAGCCGGACCTCGAACTCGGCGTCCTCCGGCGCGTGGACCGGAACCCACGGGGTCCACCCCTCGCGCAGCACCACGACCCGCGGCAACACGCGGCGCCAGCCGTCGAGTGCCTTGTCCTCCAACGCGGTTCGCGCCTTCTCCTCGGTGGAGGCGTCGACGCCGAAGGCGGCGAGGACGGTCACGATCGTGTCACTCGAGACCTGGATGTGGTTGCCCTTCCAGTCCCAGTAGTCGGTGGCGATCGCGTACGCGCGGGCGAGGTCGACGAGGGTGGTGGAGGGGGCGTCCGACATGGGCGCAAGTCTCGCACGCGCACGGGTGCCCTGAGTGGTCGCCGTACCCGATGGTCTGCTCCGGTGGCGGCGTCGGCTGCGAAGATGGACGCCATGTCATTGTTGCCCGCTGCCGAGACCGGCCAGCAGTCGTTCTGGGACCACGTCGTCGGCACCCCGTTGATGATCGCGGGGATCGTCGTCGTGGCGATCCTGACCCGCTGGCTGGTGCACCGCGCGATCGGCAAGGTGACCACGATGATGGAGACCCGCAGCCGCGAACACGTCGCCGCGACGGGCCGCGCCACCCGGGTGATCCGGCAGGCGACCGGCCTGGACAGCGAGCGTCGACGCCAGCGTGCGGCGACCGTCGGGTCGCTGCTGCGGTCGATCTCGACGGTGGTGATCTTCGGCATCGCGGCCCTGACGATCATGGCCGAGCTCGGTGTGCCGCTGGCCCCGCTGCTGGCCTCCGCCGGCGTCGGCGGCGTCGCCCTCGGTTTCGGCGCGCAGAGTCTGGTGAAGGACTTCCTCTCCGGGATCTTCATGATCATGGAGGACCAGTACGGCGTCGGCGACGTCGTCGACGCCGGCGAGGCGATCGGCACCGTCGAGGAGGTGACGCTGCGCGTCACGCGTCTGCGCGACGCCAGCGGGGTCGTCTGGTACGTCCGCAACGGTGAGATCGTCCGGATCGGCAACCGCTCGCAGGGCTGGTCGGTCGCCACCATCGACATCCCGATCGGCTACGACCAGTCGGTGGAGAAGGCCCTGGCGACGCTGCGCGAGGTCTGCCACGCGATCGACGACGTCGACCCGTGGAAGTCGGTGCTGCTGGAGGAGCCGACGGTGGCCGGCGTGGAGTCGGTGACCGGCGGCACCATCACCCTGCGCATCCTGGCCAAGACCGTGCCTGGTGAGCAGTACGCCCTCTCCCGGGAGATCCGCGAACGGTCCAAGGTCGCGTTGGACGCGGCCGGGGTGCACGGCCCGCAGATGCCGTTTGGGAGGATGACGCCGTGACCGAGCAGACGACGTACTACGAGTTGTTCGGCGGAGAACCCACCTTCACGAAGCTGGTGCACGAGTTCTACCGCGGCGTGGCCGGCGACCCCGAGCTGCGAGCGATGTACCCGGAGGAGGACCTCGGCCCGGCCGAGGTGCGGCTGCGGATGTTCCTCGAGCAGTACTGGGGCGGGCCGACGACGTACTCGCAGGAGCGCGGCCACCCGCGGCTGCGGATGCGCCACATGCCGTTCGTGATCACCCCCACCCAGCGGGACCGCTGGCTGCTGCACATGATGGCGGCGGTCGACACCCTCCACCTAGAGAAGCCGCTGGACGACCTGCTGCGCGACTACCTCACCCGGGCGGCGTACTCCCTGGTGAACGCGCCCGAACCCGAACAGAGCGAACTCCCCCGCGGCTGAGGCGTTTTGCCAGTCCGGGGTCACCGGGTCGACAATCGTCGCCGTGTCCATCAATCTCGACCTGACCCTGCCCGGCCGTACGGTTCACCCCGCGGCGCCCGACGACGCCTGGTGGCGTACCGCGGTGATCTACCAGATCTACCCGCGTTCGTGGGCCGACGCCGGCGGCGACGGCATCGGTGACCTGCCCGGCATCACCGCCCGGCTGCCCTACCTGCGCGACCTCGGGGTCGACGCCATCTGGCTGTCGCCGTTCTACACCTCGCCGCAGGCCGATGCCGGCTACGACGTCGCCGACTACCGCGACATCGACCCGCTGTTCGGCACCCTCGCCGACGCCGAGAAGCTGATCAGCCGCGCGCGCACTCTCGACCTGCGGGTGATCGTCGACCTCGTGCCGAACCACACGTCCGACGAGCACGCCTGGTTCCAGGCCGCGCTGCAGGCCGCACCGGGTTCGCCCGAGCGGGAGCGCTACATCTTCCGCGACGGCAAGGGCACCGACGGCAACGAGCCGCCGAACAACTGGGAGAGCGTCTTCGGTGGCCGCGCCTGGACCCGCGTCACCGAGGCCGACGGCACCAAGGGCCAGTGGTACCTGCACCTGTTCGACGCCAAGCAGCCCGACCTCAACTGGGAGAACCCGGTCGTGCGCGAGGAGTTCGAGTCGATCCTGCGCTTCTGGCTCGACCGCGGTGTCGACGGCTTCCGGGTCGACGTCGCCCACGGCCTCATCAAGGCCGAGGGTCTGCCCGACTGGTCGGGTCCGATGAACATGCTCGACCTGACCGACGTCGAGAAGGTCCACCCGCCCATGTGGGACCAGGACGGCGTCCACGAGATCTACCGCGACTGGCGCTCGATCCTCAACGGTTACAACACGACGGCTGATCACGCACTCGACCGCATCCTGTGCGCCGAGGCGTGGGTCGACCCGCCGTCGCGGGCGGCGCTGTTCGTCCGCCAGGACGAGTTCCACCAGTCGTTCAACTGCGACTTCCTGCAGGCCCCGTGGCGGGCCGCCGATCTCACCGAGATCGTCGCGCAGTCGTACGACGCGAACGACTCCGTCGGCGCACCGACCACCTGGGTGCTCAGCAACCACGACGTCGTACGCCACGCCAGCCGCCTCGGCCTGCCGATCGGCACCCCGCGCCCGAACGGCATCGGTGCGGACGACCCGCAGCCCGACGGCGTCGCCGGTCTGCGGCGGGCACGCGCGGCCACGACGCTGATGCTGGCGCTGCCGGGCGGTTCGTACCTCTATCAGGGTGAGGAGCTCGGCCTGCCCGACCACCTCGCGATGCCGAACGACCAGCGACAGGACCCCGCGTTCTTCCGCACCCAGGGCAAGGAGAAGGGCCGCGACGGCTGCCGGGTTCCGATGGCATGGGAGTCCGACGCCCCGGCGTACGGCTTCAACACGACCGGTGAGAGCTGGCTACCGCAGCCGGACACCTACCGCGACCTCGCGGTGGACCGGCAGGACGGCGTCGCCGGGTCGACGCTGGAGCTCTACCGGACCCTGCTGCGGCTGCGTCGTGAGCTCGGCCTCGGCGACGGCGGCATCGAGCAGCTCGACGCGCCGGCCGACGTCGTCGCCTACCGGGTCACCTCCGGCGAGCGCGTCGTCCACGTCGTGCTGAACCTCGGCGCGGAGCCGGTCGCCTTGCCGGCCGGCGCGACCGTGCTGGTCGCCAGCGAGCCGGACGTCACCGACTCGCTCCCGACCGACACCGCGGCCTGGATCACGCTGGACTGACGCTCGTCCAGACACGACGAAGGGTTCCGGTCGCAGTAGCGCGACCGGAACCCTTCGTCGTGTCCTCTACAGCTTGGCGAGCACGTGCCCGGTCGGGGTGCTCAGCCGCCCCCAGGGGCCGTTGCGGTGCCAGGTGATCGTCCCTTCACCCAGGAAGCCCAGCGCCTCCGCGGCGAAGGCGACGCCGGCCGGCATCCCGGCCTCGTCCGTACGACCCCAGACGCGCTCGCGCAGGGTCGCGACGGCGGCCGCTCCGGCGCCGTCGGGGGTTCCGGCGGCCACCTCGTCGATCCCCTCACGGGCGGTCGTCCGCAAGGTCTCGCGGTCGACGACACCGACCGTCTCCCAGCCGGTGCGCGGCGGGGTGATCGCCACCCACGCCGGGCGTACCTCGTTGGGCGGCAGCGGGATTCGTGCACTCTCGTCCCGGGCGAAGCGGTCCCGGAGCGCGACCAACGGCACCGCGACGTCGACGGTGGCGGGCTCGGCCAGCCGGCCGACCCGCAGCCCCAGCACGGTGCCGGACCGGGTCAGACCCTGACCGGGGAGCACCTGTACCCAACTCGCCAACACACCGCCGTCGGCCTGCAGTCGGACGGCGCCGTCGGCGTCGAGCCGCAACGCGCGGCGTACGAAGGTGGCCAGGTCGGCAGCGGCCCGCTCGTCCTCGAGCACGACCTCGCTCATCGCGAGCGCCGCTTCATCGGCACCGCGGGGCCCTCGTAGCGCGCCAGGTCGGCCCGCATCTCCGGGGTGAGGCGGGCCGGGCTGCCGGAGGCGACGTCGACCGCGACCAGCGTGGTCTCGCTGCGGGCGTAGAGCTCGCTGCCGTCGGCGGCGTACATCTCGTACGCGAGGTCGAAGGACGCACCGGCGACGCGGGTCACCCACATCGCCACGCTGATCGTCGGCCGGTACGGCATCTGCCGCAGGTAGTCGATCTCGGTCCGCGCGACCATCAACGGCTGCTTGTCGTGGCCCAGATCGCCGAACCACTCGCGCATCCCGATGACGCGCGCCTCCTCCAGCAACCGCAGGAACTGCACGTTGTTGACGTGGCGGTTGGCATCCATGTCGGACCACCGCAGGGGGACGTCGACGGTGTACGGACGATCGGGGACGGCGTTCGACTGTTCGGGCATGCGGCCATCATCGCAAGCCCTCGGGCCGCCGCTCGCTAGAGTCTGGCCCGTGAACAGCGCACAGTCCCCCGAACTCGACCCGGTCGCCGATCTGCTCGACGTCCTCGACCTCAAGCCCGAGGGGTCGACCCGCTTCGGACCCATCGACGCGATGGACCACCCGGACGCCGACCGCCACGTGCGCGAGTTGGAGATCTTCGTCGGCCGCAGCCAGGAGACGCCGCAGGGCCGCGCGTTCGGCGGTCAGGTCCTCGCCCAGTCGCTGATCGCCGGCGGCCGCTCGGTGCAGTCGGTCGAGGGGCTGGGCGATCGCGCGGTGCACTCGCTGCACGCGTACTTCATCCGTCCCGGCGACTCCCACGAACCGATCCGGTTCGCGGTCGAGAACCTGCGCGACGGCAACTCCTTCTCGGTCCGCCGGGTCTACGCGATGCAGGACGGCGAGACGCTGCTGTCGGCGACGCTGTCGTTCCAGTCCCCGGCCGACGGCCTGGACCACCAGGCGGCGATGCCGTCGGTGCCCGACCCGGACCGGGTCCGCACCACCGCCGAGGAGCTCGAGGGCATTGACCACCCGGTCGCCGATCACTGGCGCAGCCGCGCGGTCGACGTCCGTACGGTCGAGGGGGCGCTGTTCTTCCAGCCGGGCCGCCAGCACAACGCCGCGCAGAACGTCTGGATGAAGACCACCGGCGCGCTGCCGGACGACCCGCTGATCCACGCCGCGGTGATGGCGTACTCCTCCGACTACACGCTGCTCGAGTCGATCCTGCGCCGCCACGGCCTGGTCTGGAGCGACCGCCGGCTGCGCCCGGCCAGCCTCGACCACTCGATGTGGTTCCACCGGCCGGGACGCGTCGACGACTGGCTGCTCTACCAGCAGGAGTCGCCGTCGGCCAGCGGTGGCCGCGGCCTCGGACTGGGCAAGATGTTCAGCCTGGACGGCACCCTGCTGTGCACCGTCGCCCAGGAGGGGATGGTGCGGGTCAAGGAGACCGACTGACCCCCGCCCACCCGGCGAGATAACTGGTCCGGTCCGAGGGAACGCGAAAATTCGCGTTCCCTCGGACCGGACCAGTTATCTCAGCTGTTCTCGGCCTCGATCGCGGCACATATCCAGGTGGACAGACCCGGTGCGTCGTACGTGTCGTCGTACGCCGCGGTGAACCGCGGGTCGGCGACGTACATCCGCCCGAGCTCGATCTGCAGCTGCGGGGAGCAGTCGTAGAACCAGCGGGTGATCTGCGCGCGGTGTTCACGGACGAGTTCACCCGCCTGTGTCGACTCCGGCGACACACCTGACCGGAAGGCGTCCGCCATTCGCTGCTGCAGGTCGTCCTGCTCGGTCTTGATCCGTTCCCAGTCGGCCTTCGTGTAGCGCTTGGTGCGGCGCTGCGACTCCTGCCACTGCGGGCTGTCGCCCCACCGCTCCTGCGCCTCGGCCTGGGCCTCCTCGAAGCCGTCGCCGAACAGCTTCTTCATGTCGTCGGTGGTCATCGGTTCGTCGTTCATCGCCTTCTCCAGGGTTTCGTCGATCGCCGCCACGAGCCCGGTGAGCTCCTGCAGCCGGTTGCTGACGACCTCTCGCTGGCGGCGCAGGTGAGTCACCACGTCGCCGTCGGCGAGCAGCTGCGCGATCCGGTCGAGCGGCACCTCGAGGCGCCGGTAGACCACGATCTGTTGCAGCCGTACGAGATCGGCCGGGGTGTAGAGCCGGTAACCCGCGTCGGAACGCTCGCTCGGCACGCACAGACCGATGCGGTCGTAGTGGTGCAACGTGCGGACCGTCAGTCCGAGCTCCCGGGCCACCTCGCCCACCGTCCGGTTCGTCATGTCGACCACCTTCCAGCCTGACGTCGGGTGAAGGTCAACCCGCCCGTCACGGACATCCGATCACGAACCGGCGAGCGGCTGCGAGACTGCCGACATGCGCCTCGAACCCGTCACCCTCACCGGCCGACTCGTACGGCTGGAGCCGCTCTCCCCTGACCACCACGACGGCCTGGTGGAGGCCACCTCGGACGGCCGGATGTGGGACCGCTGGTACACCACGGCGCCGACCGCCGACGGTGTCGCGGCCATGGTCGAGCAGCGCCTGGAGTTGCAGGCAGCGGGAAAGATGCTGCCGTTCACCGCGATCCGGCAGTCCGACGACGCGGTCCTCGGGATGACCAGCTTCTACGACATCGCCGCAGACGTCCCACGGGTCTCGATCGGCTACACCTGGAACCGCGAGTCGACCCACGGCACCGGCACCAACCCCGAGTCGAAACTGCTGCTGATGACGCACGCCTTCGAGACGCTCGGCTGCGCCGCGGTCCGGTACGAGACGAGCTGGTCGAACCAGCAATCCCGGGCCGCGATCGAGCGGCTCGGTGCCCGCCTCGACGGGGTCCTGCGAGCCGACCGGCTGGAGCGCAACGGCGCCCTGCGCGACACCGTCGTCTACTCGGTCCTGGCCCACGAGTGGCCGTCGGTGCGGGCCGGCCTGGAGCACCGCCTGCGCCGTCGCTGACGGAATAACCGACGCCGCTGCGGGTTGACCCGGACGTCACCGATCCCCACCGGAAGGAACGTCATGGCACGCATCGCCCTCATCGGCGGACACGGGAAGATCGCCCTGCTCGCGGAACCGCTGCTGGTCCGCGCCGGCCATCAGGTCGACGCGATCATCCGCAACCCGGACCACGCCGACGACGTACGCGCGACCGGCCCCGCGCCGGTCGACGCCGACATCGAGTCGATGGACACCGCCGCACTCACCGAACTGTTCGCCGACCACGACGTCGTGGTCTGGTCGGCCGGCGCCGGTGGTGGAGATCCGGACCGCACGTACGCCGTCGACCGCGACGCCGCGATCCGTTCGATGGACGCCGCAGCGGCCGCCGGTGCCCGGCGGTACGTGATGGTCTCCTACCTCGGAGCGAAGCCGGACCACGGTGTGCCGCAGGACAATTCGTTCTTCGCGTACGCCGAGGCGAAGGCCGCGGCCGACACCCACCTGCGCGGGACCGACCTCGACTGGACGGTTCTCATGCCCAGCGCCCTGACCCTGGAGCCGGCCGGTGGGATCGACCTGAACCCCGCCAGCGGCGGGAAGGTGTCGCGCGCGACGGTGGCCGAGGTCATCGCGGCCGTCGTGGACGCACCGGCGACGATCGGCAAGGACCTGCCGTTCAACGACGGGTCGACGCCGGTCGCGGAGGCGCTGGGCTCCTGACGAGTCGTCCGCCGTCCCGGCCGCGTGTCCGGTCCGGGATGGCGGACAAACCCGGTGCCAGGCACTACCGTCCGAGCAGAACCAGCGGACGGGGGACGTGATGCAGGGCATCCGGCGGCGGGCGACAACGGCAGCGCTGACGATCGTGGCGCTCTGCGCGACGGTGACGGCGTGCGACCGGACACCACCCGGGACGTCGTCCTCGACGTCACCCGCGCCAACGACGGCGGGGAAGAACACGACCGCTCCGCCCAGTGCTTCCTCCCCGACGGCCGGCACGCTCCCGCCCCAACAGGGCCCGTCGTCGGCGACCTCGC
>JASLFY010000034.1 GCA_030150425.1 Yimella sp.
CTCGGTGCCCCCGCTCGCGGCGCCTTCGTTCTCGTCGCCCTCGAGGCCGGCCGTGCCCGGCTCACCGCGTTCCTCCTCGACCGCGCGACCGGCCTCGGTCAGTTCGTCGACGCGCTCTGCGTAGGCGTCGGTCGTGCCCGCGTTCTCCTCGGGCGTGCTGTCCTGACTGCTCATGCGTCCTCCTGGGATCGGTTCAGTCCACCCTGGCAGCCGGCGGCCCGGCGCGGGTCCGTCCGTGGGATCGGGCTCGTCAGCCGCGAGCCCGCTGGTAGCGGTCGAGAGCGTCCTGCCGCTCGTGGGCGTGGTCGACGATCGGTTCCGGATAACCGTGGGCGTGGCCGTCGTCGTGCTTCCACGGTTCGTGCGCGGCCTTGCCGTCGAGGTGCCGCAGCTCGGGGATCCAGCGCCGCACGTACGACCCGTCGGGATCGAACTTCAGCCCCTGCGTCACCGGGTTGAAGACCCGGAAGTACGGCGACGCGTCGGTGCCGGTGCCGGCCACCCACTGCCAACCGTGGTTGTTGGAGGCGATGTCGCCGTCGATCAGGTGGTCCAGGAAGTGCCGGGCACCGACCGGCCACCACACGTGCAGGTCCTTGGTCAGGAAGCTGGCGGTGACCATCCGGGCGCGGTTGTGCATCCAGCCGGTGGCCAGCAGCTGCCGCATCGCCGCGTCGACGAACGGGAAGCCGGTGGTGCCGCTGCGCCACGCCTCGACCGCGTCGGCGTGGTCGTCCGGGTCGTCGTACGACATTCCCTGCAGCGAGGTGGTCAGGTCGTGCCAGGCACTGCGCGGGGCGCGCCAGAGCACGTCTGCGTAGAACTCACGCCAGGCCAGTTCGGTGGCGAAGGTCTCCGCGCCGTCGCCGCGCCGCCCACCCAGATCGGCCAGCAGGGTGCGTGGGTGGATCGCGCCGACCTTCAGGTACGGGCTCATCCCCGAGGTGCCGCGCCGGTCCGGACGGTCCCGGTCGGTGGCGTAGTCGGTCAGCGCCTCGTCGAGGAAGTCGGCCCACCGAGCTCGTGCGGCGTCCTCACCGGCGGCCGGCAGGTCGGGCAGATCGGCGGCCTTGAGCGCGTCGTCCAGGGCGGCCGTCGCCTGCGCGTCGTTGCGGATGCCCCGCAGGTCGACCGTCACGTCGTCGGCGGGAGCGGGTCGGCCGTGGTCGCGCCACGCCCTCGCGAACGGCGTGAACACCTTGAAGCCCTCGCCGGACTTGTTCACGATCGTCCCGGGCCCGACGGCGTACGGGGTGCCGGTCTCGACCCACTCGACGTCCCGGTCGGCGAGCGCCTTGGCCACCCTGCGGTCGCGCCGGGCTCCCGCCGGGGTGGTCTCCCGCGAGACGTGGACCGACGTGGCGCCCACCCGTTCGGCCACCTCCGGCACCACCGTCACCGGGTCGCCGTACAGCAGCGCGAGCTTGCCGTCGTACGCCTCCCGCGCGGCGTGTACGGAGGCCGCCAGCCACGCGCGTCGGGCGGCACCGGCGCCCTCCCACAGTCGCGGGTCGACGACGAAGATCACCGCGACGTCGTCGTCGGTCGCCTCCGCCGCCGCCAGCAGTGCGGGCAGGTCGTGGCGGCGCAGGTCGCGCCGGAGCCAGAGCAGCGTCGTCATCGCGTCATTGTCCGTCGTCGCCGGGCTCAGGCGAGCAGTGCGAGCACGGCTTTCTCCAGCGCCGCCTGCCGCAGATCGGGATCGGTGGTGGCCGGCACCTCGATGGTCGTGCCGGACTCGTACAGGTCCAGCACCCGCGGATCGATGTACGAGCCGCGCGCCACCGTCGGTGTGTTGCCGAGGTAGGCGGCCACCTCGGCGACGGCCGCCTTGACCGCCCGCTTGCGCGAGGCCTTCGTGTCGCCCTTCTCCTGCGACACCGCCAGCGCCGCCGCTGCCAACACGGTGGCGTGCCAGGTGCGGAAGTCCTTGGCCGTCAGGTCGCCACCGAAGAGGGTGCCGAGATAGGTGTTCACCGCCGAGGAGTCCAGGTCGTTCCAGGCCCGCGCCACCTTGTAGGCCAGCAGGCGGGCGCTGCCGCTGCGTCGCGAGCGCAGGATGTCCAGGACCGCGATCGCCTCGAGGTCGTCGATCTCGATGGTGTGCTCGACGCCGGACTTCCCGACGAAGTGGAACACCAGGCCGGTCTTGCCGCGCCGTACGTGGCGTCGCTCCAGGGTGGTCAAGCCGAAGGACCCGTTGGCGTCCGCGTACGCGTCGTTGCCGATCCGGAAGTAGCCGCGGTCAATCAGCCGGACCGCGAGGGCGGAGGCCCGCTCCAACGGCATGCCCTCGGCGCCCAGGTCACGGGCGATCAGCTCCCGGGCGCGGGGCAGGTCGGGAGCCGCCGCGAGGATGCGGTCGAACTTCTGCTTGTCGCGTTTGATCCGCCAGTCCGGGTGATAGAGGTACTGCCTCCGACCCGCGGCGTCGACGCCGGCGGCCTGCAGGTGCCCGTTGGGCAGCGGGCAGATCCAGACGTCGCGCCACGCCGGCGGGATCGCCAGCGACCTCACCCGCTCGCGGTCGGCGGCCGGCAACGGTGCGCCGGTGGCGTCGAGATAGCGGAACCCCCGCCCCTGACGTTTCCGGGTCCACCCGCGCATCGAGGGAGAGACCTTGCGCAACCTGGCCATCTGCGGAGCGTACGGTCCGGCGTCCGCCGACCGGGACGTGGTGTCGAAGGATCACCCGCTCGGGTGGACCCTGTAGCCGGGGGGGTCGACGGGGTAGCGTGACAGCGGACGTACGGTCGGCGAGCGAGAGGGCAGAACATGGGTGCTGGCAAGGTTTTCCTCGACTGGCCCGTGCTGCGCCAGTTCAAGGACCGCGACTACCTCGGCCGGGGCCCGGCCGTCACCAGCCCCACCACCCGTGACCAGCAGCCGCGTATCCGAACCGCCGACAAGGTGGTGCAGAGCGTCTGCCCGTACTGCGCGGTCGGTTGCGGGCAGAAGGTGTTCGTCAAGGACGACAAGGTCGTGCAGATCGAGGGCGACCCCGATTCGCCGATCAGCCGGGGCCGGTTGTGTCCCAAGGGCGCTGCCAGTGAGCAGCTGGTCAACTCGCCGCAGCGACTGACCAAGGTCCGTTACCGCCGGCCGTACGGCACGGACTGGGAGGACCTCGACCTCGACACCGCGACCGACATGATCGCGGACCGTTTCCTGCAGGCCCGCCGCGACTACTGGCAGGAGCAGGACGAGCAGGGGCGCCCGCTGAACCGCACGATGGGCGTCGCGGCGCTCGGAGGAGCGACCCTCGACAACGAGGAGAAC
>JASLFY010000043.1 GCA_030150425.1 Yimella sp.
CGTACGCTCCATCCGTCCGGCCAACGGCCTCTCCCCCGACGAGTTCGGTCGGGTCGAGGGCCGCACCTTCCGCACCGACGCGGCCAAGGGCACCCCGATGAGCTGGGACCTCCTGTGAGCGAGGCCGCTCACCCGGCCGGCGAGCCGAGCCACTACCAGCGCGACGAGGTCAGCGGCTACACGCTGATCGGCGGCGACATGTTCGGTTGGTCCGACCTGACCGCGCCGCGCAGCGACTCGGCGGCGCTGGTCCTGGCCGCCGACCTGATCGCGGCCCACCCCGGTCGGGTGTTGCTGGTCGGTCCGACCGCGAGCACGCTGCTCGACGGCATCGCCGACGACCGCCCGGTCACCGTGCTGGTCCGTGGCACCGACGACGCACGTTCGGTGCAGCACCTCGGCGCGACCCGTACGGGCCTGGTCGTCCGCTGCGGCGGCATCGACCGCTTCGAGGCGCAGGAACACGACGTCGTCGTCGCGCTCGACCCGCTGCGCACCCTCATCACGCCCGACTCCCGCCCGATCGACGTCGCCGAGGCGCTGCAGCTGCTCGCCGACTCGACCGCCCAGGGCGGCCTGCTGGTCGCCGAGATCGCGAACTCGATGGGGCTCGACGAGGTGCAGCAGGTCCCGGCGGTGTTCGCCCGGGACAACTTCGACCACCTGCTGGGCGAGATGGCCGGCGGCCTCTTCCACCACCAGCTGGCGTCGGTCGTCGACCACACCGGCCTCACCCCGTGGGCGCGCTACGCCACGGCACCGACGGCCCACGAGCCGTCGGTCCTGGTGCGCCCCGAAGCGCTGGACGACCCCGCCACCCGCACCCTCGCGAAGGCGTTCGCCACCGCGGCCGCCGCCGACCACGCCGGTGACCAGCTGACTCTCGGCGACCCCGCCGTACTGGTCGGCCGGGTCTTCGAGGCGCAGTCCGTCGACGCCCTGGCGCCGTCGTGGATCGCGCTCTGGCACCGCGGCGCGGCACCGTCGAACGACCTCCCGGCGGCGCTCGTCGCCGAGCCGCGCGCCGACGGTAGTTGGCGTGCGCAGGCACGGATCGACTCCGCCGGTCAGGTGCGCAGCACCGGCTCGACGGTCACCCTCGGTGCCGTGCAGCGCGAGCTGCCGCAGGCGTACGCCGGCGACCACACCGGCGACCTGTTCGAGGCCGTGCTCGGCCGCGCCTGCCGCACCCGCGACCTCGGCGCCGTCCGCACCCTCGTCGGTGCGTACGCCGACTGGCTGCGCGCGGGCGAACCCGCCACCGCGCTGTTCCGCACGATCGACAACACGCTCGTCGTCGCAGCCCGCGACGCGGCGCCCACGTTCGCTCCGTTGGACCCGAGCTGGACCTGGCTCGCCGACACGCCGATCGAGGTGGCCGTCGCGCGCGCCCTGCACCGCTTCGCCCACCGCCTGGTCCGGCGCGGCAGCGCCCACCCGTGGGCCGCCGACGCCGCGCCCGACCAGATCACCGAGTCGCTGGCCCTGATGGCGGGGCTCGACTGGGTCGAGGTCCGCGACCAGGTCGCGTCGGTCGAGGAACGCCTGGCCGACACGCTGTGGCCGAACCGTTCCGGCGACCGCCCGCGCGAGATCACGCCGGGCGCACTCGACGAGGCCGGCGCGGCCGGCAGCCGCCTGGCCCCGTGGCGCGAGACCGTGCGTCGCAACGCCGAGCTCACCGAGCAGTTGAAGGTGCAGAACGCGCGCATCGAGTGGCTCGAGCGTCACCTCGAATGGCGCGACCGGCAGTTCGCCAACCTGGAGAAGAAGATGAACTCCGTGATGGCGACGACCGCCTACAAGGTCACCGACAAGCTGGGCGCTCCCAAGCGCAAGGCCGTCGGCAGCGCCCGCGCGCTGGTGATGGACCAGCTCCCGCCCGGATTCAAGGACAAGGCGGAGAAGATGGTGCGCCGGATGCTCGACGACGGGGCCAAGTGACCCGTTTTCGCTAACCTACGACTCGCTCTACCAGCACGGCTGCCCCGGTCGCTGCTGGCCGACACCCCACCCGGTGTCGATCCGACCGGTCCGAACCACGGAGGAAGAAAACCAGGATGGCGCGTGCCAAGCCGGTGGAAAAGGTCCACCAGTCATACGGACAACACTTCGACGGGATGTGTGTCACCGCGACCCGATACTGGCCGCGCAACACCCTCCCCGGTGGCGAGGACGTCATCTTCGTCGACCTGCTGATGCAGGACGTACGGGTGGCGTTGCGCAACCTGACGGTGGCCAACGGCATCCGCCGCGTCCACCCCGCCCGGATCGTGGCCCTCGTCGGTCCCGACCCGGACTGGAAGGACGTCATCTGGCAGTACTACGACTCCGAGCAGCTGTCGAAGATGGCCACCGGCTGGGGCGCGGTCGACATCCTCGACCTGTCCGAGCTGGTCGACGCCTCGCAGCGCGGTGAGACCACCTTCACGGTCGCCGGCCAGCAGGTCACCATCCCGGCCGCGTCGGACATCGACCCGCAGCAGTACGACGACATCGTCGACGCCACCGCCGTACGCATCATGCGGGTGCCGTCGGTCGACGACGCCACCCGCCAGGAGCCGATGTACCAGCGGGTCGTGGACCGCAGCGAGCACTACGCACGCATCTACCAGGCCCTCTTCGGCCAGGTCAGCACCGCCGCGTTCATCACCAGCCACATCGACTACGCCCAGTGGGGTCTGGCCGTCGAGGCAGGCATGCGCCTGCAGGTCCCGGTCATCCACGTGCAGAGCACCGGCTCGCTGAAGGCGTACGCGCTGTTCCCCGACCAGATCGAGGGCGACGGCACCTACCGGATGCAGATGACCCGCCTCATCGCGGAGTACTTCGAGGAGTGCATCTGGAAACACCGTTCGGTGCTGGACAGCTCCGCCGAACTGAGCACCTGGCGCTCGAAGGTCAACCTGGGCCGCCCGTCGTGGTGGCGTGGTGGTGGTTCGGTCTCGCAGCTGGAGTTCCGCACCCGTCCCGAGCGCGACTCGGTCCGCACGTACGCCTGCCGGCGTTTCGGGTGGGACCCGGCCAAGCCGGTCATCGCGGTCTTCGACCACGCCGTCTCCGACGCGGTCCACTCCAACAAGGAGATCTTCGACGACCTCGGTGACTGGTTCCGCCAGACCGTCGCGTACGCCGCCGAGCACCCCGAGGTGAACTGGCTGCTGGTCGACCACCCGGCGCAGGCGTTCTACGACCGCACCGAGATGTTCGAGGGGCTGGCCCGCCAACACGCCGAAAAGGCCCACATGGTGTTCACGCCGAGCATGGACCTGTCGAAGAACGTCATCTGGAGCCTGGTCGACTACGCCGTCACCGTGCGTGGTTCGGTCTCCAACGAGTACCCCGCCTACGGCATCCCGGCCCTGCAGGCCGGCTGGTCCGAGTGGAGCCACTGCGGCATCAGCCGCCGGGCCGACACCCAGGAGGAGTACTGGCAGTACCTCCAGGAGGCGATCGACGGTCTCAACCGCGGTGAGCAGATGATCACCGACGAGCAGATCGAACGCGCTCGTCTGTGGCTGGTGTACTACCGCACCGCGTCCGACGTCGCGAGCCCGCTGGTGCCCCACTGGGAGTCCAGCCAGTCGTCGCGTCTCTACATGAACGTGAACCTCGCGATGTCGCACATCGAGACGCCCGGTGACCCGGCGCTGGTCGCGATCCGCCGGATGTGGACCCGCCACGAGCCGTTCCTCACCCGCGCCGACCTGCACCGACCCACCGACGAACTGCCCGACCTGCTCGGGCTCGTCTCCGACGAGAGGGAGGTCATCTGACCATGGCTGTCGCCAATCCCGGAATGACCACGACCTTCGACTCGAAGGTCACGCCGCTGACCCTGCCGGTGGAGCTCACCGGTGGTGCGGTGCCCGAGGCCCTGGTGATGGACGGCATCGTCCGCGGCCAGGCGATCATCGGCCGGCTGCGCGGCAACCAGACGCTGCTCGGTCTGAAGTTCGACAACGCCGGACAGTCCGTACGGGTGGAGCTGGCGCTCTCCGCCGACGACGCCACCTGGGACTGGTGGGTCGCCCGCGTGCCGGAGGACGCCCAGGACTCCCCCGCGCAGCTGCCGCGGCTGGTCGCGGTGCGCGCCGGTTCGAAGGCCCGCCTGGTCGGTGCGACCGTCGTCACCCGGCTGCCGGAGGACGCGCACGGTCCGACCCGCGCGGTGATCAGCTTCGATCTGGACGCCGCCGAGCTCGACAGCGACGGCCTGCTCATCATCGAGGTCGAGGGTCTTGGCCTGGGCCGTCCCGACCTGCACGAGGTGCAACCGGCGCTCGGTCTGCGGATCGACTCGGTGCGCATCGAGGCGCACGACCCGAACGCTCCGGCGCCCGCGACGCAGGTGTCGGGCGGCAACACCGCCAAGGCCCGCACCCGTGGCGGCTGGCTGAGCATCATCCCCGGCACCGGTCAGACCCAGGTCGACCTGGAGCTGGTCGACGCCCCGTTGCAGCTGACCCGCCTGGCGAGCATCAACCGCTACGGCAAGTACGCCGCCCGGGTCGCCCGCAAGGGCACCTCGAAGGGCCGCCGTCACCTGCGCCAGGTCGTCGCCAAGGCCGGATCGGCCACCCCGGTCCTGGACGGCCTGGAGATGGAGGTCCTCGACCTCGCCGGCAACCCGATCACCGACGGCGTCACGGTCAGCGTGCCCAGCGGTGGCCGGCTCCGGCTGCAGGTCGCCGACCACGTCGGTGAACCGATCCTGGTGCGCCTGACCACCAGCCCGGAAGGCATGCGCAGCGCCGGCTTCCTCGGCCGCGGCGAATGGTCGGTCGTCGGGGTCCGCTGACCCGGGCGTCACACCCGCTGACGACGAAACCGCCTATCCCCCAAGGGAACAGGCGGTTTCGTCGTTCTCGGTTCGTCAGGCGGTCGGCCGTCGGTCCGGATCGGGTCAGCCGGCGCGCAGCGGCTGCCGCTGCCAGCCGAACGCCTCCCGGATCTCCGCCGGGCTGAGCAGCTCGCGCTGCCCCAGCTCGCGGGCGGCGATCTCTCGCGCGACGTGCTGCGGGACGTACGGCTGGTAGAGCTCCGGCAGCATCCGGC
>JASLFY010000107.1 GCA_030150425.1 Yimella sp.
CACGCCGGGGAGGTGACGGATGGGACGCACGAGGCGAGCGCGGGGCGGATCGGACGAGGCCGGGACGCCGGCGACGAAGGCGCTGACCTTGGCCGGGGTCGAGTTCACCGGTCATGCCTACGAGCACGACCCGCGCGCGGCGAGCTACGGAATCGAGGCGGCGCAGGCGCTCGGTCTGGACCCCGAAACCGTGTTCAAAACGCTTGTCGCGCAGACCGATTCACCCAAGGACCACGGTCTCGTGGTGGCGGTCGTGCCGGTCGACCGGCAACTCGACCTGAAGGCGCTGGCGAGCGCCGTGGGTGCGAAGAAGGCGGCGATGGCCGAGCCTTCGGTCGTGGAGCGGACGACCGGTTACGTGCTGGGCGGGGTCAGTCCGGTCGGGCAGAAGCGCACGCTGCGGACGGTGTTGGACGCGTCCGCGCAGGGCTTGTCGATCATGTACGTCAGTGGCGGGCGGCGGGGCTTCGACATCGGTCTGTCCCCCGCCGACCTGGCCCGCGTGCTCGGCGCGAACTTCGCACCGATCAGTCGGTGAACGGGCTGCGGTCCTCCCACGGCGTGCTGAGCACGACGGTGGTGCGGGTGGTGACGGCGGCCTGGCTGCGGATCCGGCCGAGCAGTTCCTCCAGCTCCGATGGGCTGGCCACACGCACCTGCAGGACGTAGTTCTCCTCGCCTGCGACGGACCAGCAGGACACGATCTGGGTGAGTTCGCGCAGCCGGTCGGGGATGTCGTCCGGCGCGGAGGCGTCGAAGGGGGTGATCGAGACGAGCGCGGTGAGTGGCAGCCCCGCCGCTTCGTGGTCGATGACGGCGCGGAAGCCCTTGATCGCCTCGCGCTCCTGCAGACGCCGCACGCGTTGGTGTACGGCACTGACCGACAACCCGGTCTCCTTCGCGAGATCGGTGAAGCTCAACCGTCCGTCCGAGGCCAGAAGTGACACGATGCGGCGGTCCAGGTCTTCCATGGCTCTACGGTATTGCAGCATGGAGCCCACTCCCCGACTGATGCTGCTCGACTCCGCCAGCCTGTACTTCCGGGCCTTCTTCGGTGTGCCTGACCGGCGCTCGCCGGCGGAGGTGCCGATCAACGCCGTGACCGGTTTCCTGGACATGATCGCGACCCTGGTCGATCGGGAGGGACCGACCGACCTGGTCTGCTGTTGGGACAACGACTGGCGGCCGGCCTTCCGGGTGGAGGCCATCCCGTCGTACAAGTCCCACCGGTTGAAGGAGGGCAGCGACGTCGCGGAGGAGTCGCCGGAGGATCTGACCCCGCAGGTGCCGATCATTCGCGACGTGCTCGCGGCGATCGGGATCCCCCGGCTGGGCGTCGACGGGTACGAGGCGGACGACGTCATCGGCACGTTGGTGCAGACCCACCTGGGCCGGATGCCGGTCGACGTGGTGACCGGCGACCGCGACCTGTTCCAGCTGGTCGACGACGCGCAGGACGTGCGGGTGCTCTACACCGCCAAGGGCGGCGTGCGCGAGCCGGACCTGATCGACCAGTCGTACCTGCAGGCGAAGTACGGCGTGGGTACCGGCGCCGGGTACGCGGACATGGCGGCGCTGCGCGGCGACACCAGTGACGGGCTGCCGGGGGTGCCCGGGGTCGGCGAGAAGACGGCGGCGCAACTGATCGCGCGGTACGGCACCCTGGCCGGGCTGCGCGAGGCGATCGACGGCGGTGACCCGGAGATCAAGGGGGCACGACGCGCCAAGTTGGAGGCGGCGTCCGCCTATCTGGACGTCGCACCGGCGGTGGTGAACGTGGTGCGCGACATCGTCCTCCCGGACGGGCTGAGCACCGCATTGCCGACCCAGGTCGCGGACCCCGAGCGGTTGGACGAACTGGTTGCCGAGTTCGGGATCGGTGGCTCGGTCGGACGCGTGACCAAGGCGCTACGGATCGGCTGAGCGCGTAGACGACGAGGGCGCCCCGGCCTGGCCGGGGTGCCCTCGCTGCGTGTCAGTAGCGCTGCGTGTCAGTAGCGCTGCGTGTCAGTAGCGCTGCGGCGGACCGTCCTGCTCCGGCGGAACCTGCGGCATCTGACGCGTGCCGTCGCCGGAGCGGTAGTCACCGTCGGGCTGACCCTGCACGGGGCGCTGTCCGTGCTGGTCGAAGGGCTGGTCGTCGTGGCCCCGGTCGTAGCCACGGGTGTCGTAGCCGCGGTTGTCGTAGCCCTGCTCGTAGTCCTGCTGGTAGTCCTGCTGGTAGTCACGGTTGTCACGGTCACGACCGGTGGCCGGCCGCTCGTCGTAGGCCGGACGGCCCGCGCCGCGGGGGCGTCCGCCCTCGTCTCCGGCGTCGGAGTGCGCGAAGAGCAACTCGTTGATCTTGACCTGCACCGACTCGACCCGCGGAATGTCCTCCAGCCGCAGCTGCGGCTGGTCGGACGCGTCCGAGATCAGCAGGGTGCCGCAGCCGAGCAGACGGTCGCTGACGCCCTTCTCGTACTGCACGTCGTTGATCCGGAACAACGGGATGTCACGGCCCGACTTGGCCATGATGCCGGTGCGGGTGATGAGGCGCCGGTTGGTCAGCACGAAGACGGTGTTGCGCCACTTCCAGATGGGGATCAGACCCCACAGGAAGAGCACGATCGCGCACAGGACCAGGACCGCGAGCAGCGTCCACGGCCGCCCGTCGTCCGGAAGGAAGGCGTACGCCAGGATGCCCAGCACGATCATCGCGAGGATCACCAGGATCGGCCCGACGATCTTCTTG
>JASLFY010000180.1 GCA_030150425.1 Yimella sp.
GGGCAACCCGCACTGCGAGGCGGTGCTGGCCCTCACCGACAACGACCGTGCGAACCTGGCGGTGGTGATGAGCACCTCGCTGCTGCGCCCGGATCTGCCGGTGATCGCCCGCTGTGTCGACAGCACCCTGCAGCGGCGGATCGAGGACTTCGCACCGCTGGCGGTCATCAACCCCGACGACCGGT
The DNA here is from genome assembly GCA_030150425.1 of Yimella sp. GTDB lineage: Bacteria > Actinomycetota > Actinomycetes > Actinomycetales > Dermatophilaceae > Yimella. Next base: position 186 of record JASLFY010000180.1, read on the forward strand.
ACGGCGGCTACCTCGCCCTCTCGTTGCACCAGCCGGTCACCCACCAGCTGGTCGAGTGGCTGATGGACAACGACGAACACGAACTGCCTGTGCTGCGCGAGGGTCTGGCCGACGGGCGCTGGCTGGTGGCCGGGGACTGCGAGTTCGGCGACCACGTCGCCGCGGACCTGCGCGGTGCCGGACTCATGGTCGACCAGGTCTCGACCGACCAGGTCCCGGAGCACTTCGGCGACATCGCCGGGTTCGTCGCCGCCAGCACCGACGACCTGATCAACATCGCCGTCGCCGAGCGGGTCCGGCTGGCCGACGACGACACCTTCCTGTGCGTACGTCAGCGGACGAACGCGTACGCCGCGTTGTTGGCGGCGATGGAGATCGACTCGGTCTACATCTCCACCGAACTGGTTGCGCGGGAGGTGCTGGCGCGGGTGTTGACCCCGGTGTTCTGGCAGTACCTGGAGGAGGTGCTGCAGCAGGACGAGGAGTTCGCGATCCGGGTGCGGGACCGGCTGGTGGAGCGGGTCGGCAAGCAGGCGCCCGAACGCGACCTGATCACCCTCGACGCCAAGACCGCGCCGGCCGTGGTCGCCTGGCTGCGCGAACACCCCGACACCCTGCGCCTCGGCGACCTGATGCGACACCCGGACGACCGCGACGAGGCGCTCGCGCTGGTGCCGCTGATGCTGGTCCGGGGTGCGGAGACGATCCTCGACCCGCCCGACGACACGCTGCTGCGCGCGGACGACGCGATCCTGGTGGCCGGCACCGAGCGCGGCCTGTGGGACGTCAGCGACGCGCTGTTCTACACCGCGACGCTCGGCTACCTGGTGACCGGTGAGCAGGTGCCGACGACCTGGGTCTGGCGGGCGTTGCAGCGGCGCCGCCGTGAGCGGATCGCTCAGTAGCGCCGGTACCGCACCCACACCGCGTAGTCGACCTCGTTGCCTTCATGGTTCGCGAGGATCCGCTGCGTCTGCTGCGGGTCGAACTCGATCCCGACGACCGCCTCGAAGTCGGCGCGCGAGTCGAACGACCAGCGCATCGACACCGGGATCTTCGACCAGCCCTGCCGGTCCCAGAACCGTTCGACCGAGACGGGGTCGTACGCCGGCCACGCCCGCCGGAACCACTCACCGAAGGTGGAGCGGGAGGCGTCGTTGTCGACGACGTACGCGACGCCGCCAGGCGCCATGACCCGGTCGAGCTCCGCGAGACCGGGCTCGCATCCGCCGCCGAAGAAGTACGCCCACCGGTTGTGCATCACGTCGATCGAGGAGTCCTCCACCGGCAGCATCTCCGCGCCGCCGAGGCGTACGTCGACGGTCGGGTGCAGCGCGCGTACGCGGTCCTGCGCACGACGGACCAGCGGTTCGTGCGGCTCGACACCGATCACCGACGCGGCGGTCCGCGCGAGGTACGGCAGGTGGAAGCCGGTGCCGCACCCGATGTCGAGCACCCGTGCCCCGGCCCAGTCGCGCACCGAGCGCATCGCGTCCCAGATCGCGCCGTCGGGGTCGACGCCGCGGTTCTCGATCTCGTAGACGTCGGGGTTGTTCCAGATGTTCGGCGACGGGATCGGGGTGAACCCGGCAGAGGTCACGGCGTCTCCTGGGCGGCGAGGGTGGCGGGGTGGACGAGCAGCGGCAGCAGCTTGCGGTTCCCGGAGGCGCGGGCCGCGGCGACCGCGGCGAGGTGGGCCTCGCAACGCTCCACCAGCAGGGCGTAGCCGGCCGCGCCCATCAGGTGCTCGAGCTCACCGGCGCTGGACAGGTAGAGCGGCTGCGCTCCGACGTGGGCCTGCGGATTGCCCGAGCAGTACCAGTCGAGGTCGTGACCGCCCGGGCCCCATCCGCGCCGGTCGTACTCGCCGATCGAGACCTCGGTGTACGTGGTCCCGTCGGTCAGTTCGACCTCGCGGAACTCGCGCCGGATCGGCAGCTGCCAGCAGACGTCGGGCTTCACGGTGTGCGGCGCGACGCCCTCGGCGACGGCGTGCTGGTGCAGCGCGCAACCGGCGCCGGCCGGGAACCCGGGACGGTTCAGGAAGATGCACGCGCCCTCGACCACCCGGGTCTTGGTGGCGCCGTCCTCCTGCTCGGTCCAGCCCTTCTTCGATCTGCCCTCGTCGTAGAACTGCCACTCGTCCGGGCCGAGCTCCTTGGCGACCTTCTTGACGTTGCGCAGGTCGTCCTTGTCGCTGAAGTGGGCGCCGAGGGTGCAGCATCCGTCGTCCGGCCGGTCGGCGTAGATGCCGTGACAGCCGCTGCCGAAGATGCAGGTGTACGAGGACGTCAGCCAGGTCAGGTCGGCCCGGAAACGTTCGGTCTCGTCGGCCGGGTTGTCGAACTCGGCCCACACCCGCGGGGTGCGTAGCGGGGTCTCGGTCGGCGGGCCAGGTGTCATGCTCACCCGCGCATTCTCGCTCACGACGGCCCGCCCCTAGACTCCCTCCCATGCGCCTGGGTGTCATCGACGTCGGTTCGAACACCGTCCACCTCCTCGTCGTCGACGCCCACCGCGGAGCCCGGCCGTTGCCGGCGTTCTCCCACAAGCGGGACCTGCGGCTGGCAGAACTCACCGACGACGACGGCGCGATCAGCGCAACCGGCATCGACCGGCTCTCCCAGTTCGTCGGCGAATGCCAGGAGATCGCCGAGGACCACGGCATCGAGGACCTACTGCCGTTCGTCACCAGCGCGGTGCGCGAGGCGACCAACGGCGACGCGGTGCTCGCCGCGGTGCGGGAGCGTACGGGCGTCGAACTGCAGGTGCTCCCCGGCGCCGACGAGGCCCGGCTCACCTTCCTGGCCGTACGCCGATGGTTCGGCTGGTCGGCCGGCCGGTTGCTGATGATCGACATCGGCGGTGGCTCCCTGGAGATCGCCGCGGGCATCGACGAGGAACCCGACGTGGCGTTCAGCCTGCCGCTGGGCGCGGGGCGGCTGCACCGCGAACTAGGCGGCGACCCTCCGGACAAGGCCGACGTGAAGGCGCTGCGCCGCCGGGTGCGCTCGGACATCGCCCGTGAGCTGCGGCCGGTCACCAAGGCCGGCGCGCCGGACCGGGTGGTCGGCACCAGCAAGACGATCCGCTCGCTGGCCCGGATCTGCGGCGCGGCCGCGTCGGAGGAAGGGCCGTACGTCCCCCGTACGCTCGCCCGCGCCGACCTGTCGGAGCTGGTCCCGCGGTTGGCCGGAATGACGGCCCGGGAACGGTCGGAGCTGCCGGGGGTGTCCGTGTCGCGGGCGCCGCAACTGCTCGCCGGCGCGCTCGTGGTCGAATCGGCGATGGACCTGCTCGGGGTCGATGAGCTGCAGGTCTGCCCGTGGGCGCTGCGCGAGGGCGTGATCCTGCGGCGACTGGACTGGTTGGACGCATAGGTGGGAGTGGTCAGGGTGCCGGACTCACGGGTGGCGTTGTCGACGTCGTCTGTCTACCCGTTGGGGGTGGGTGGTGCCTTCGACCTGGCCGAGCGGCTCGGCTACGACGGGATCGAGGTCATGGTCTGGACCGACCCGGTCAGCCAGGAGGCCGGCGCGCTGCAGCGGCTGATCGACCACTACGGCCTGCCCGTCGTCTCCATCCACGCCCCGACCCTGCTGCTCACCCAGCGGGTGTGGGGCGTCGAACCCTGGGGGAAGATCGACAACTCGATCCGGCTGGCCCAGGACGTCGGCGCCTCGACCGTGGTGGTCCACCCGCCGTTCCGTTGGCAGAAGGACTACGCCACCGACTTCGTCGCGGGCATCGCGCAGCGCGAAGCCGACTCCGGGATCGCGATCGCGGTGGAGAACATGTTCCCGTGGCGGGCCCGGACCCGCGAGATGCTCGCGTACCTGCCGCACTGGGATCCGGTGGGGGAGTCGTACGCGAACGTCACCCTCGACCTGTCGCACACCGCGACCGCCGGATCCGACGCGCTGCAGATGGTCGCCGACCTGGGCGAACGGTTGCGTCACCTGCACCTCGCCGACGGCCTGGGTTCGTTCAAGGACGAACACCTCGTTCCCGGCCGCGGCGGCCAGCCGTGCGCCGAGGTGCTGGAAACCCTTGCCGCCCAAGGCTTCACCGGCGACATCGTGGTCGAGGTCGGCACCCGCAAGTTGTCCGAGGAACAGCGAGAGCTCGACCTGGCGGAGTCGTTGGCGTTCGCGCGGCTGCACTTCGCCGCGGCGGGGGACGTGGCTCGTTGAGTATCGCCGGCTGGCCGCATCTGGCCCGCATCATGTGTCCACGCCGAGGGTGCGATGTGGCGTTGACCGTGGAATGGAGGGCGGAATTCTTCCAGACCGAAATAGAATTCTACGAGGTAAATGACGCCCACGCTCGGACGCTCCGTTCTCAAGGGCGAGATGTGCATTCCGATCTGACGCGAGCGGAGGAGGATGCTGTCCGCTCAAGTATCGGTGGTGATCGCTCGCCCGCCAGCGGATGCGTTGTTGCGCTGTGGGACATGGCAGACGGCCAATGTCTACGCATGGAGTCCCTGGCTGGCGACGACGCTGGGTCCTGGATGGTCGAGCATTTGCAGGTCGAACGCATGATTTCGACCAGTACACCGGTCCCATCGACACGTTCCATCGAGTCGATGGTTTCAACTATCGCCGAGATTGTCGGAGATGCTGCCCTGGAACCAGGAGGCGTCAGTCTCTGGGGGCCATTCGGGTCGCTTCTCGTAGCGGGTGACCAGTTGTGGGTGGACCATCAAGCGGTTGAGCGCATTCGCGCCGCGGGTCGCACACAGGGAGTAGCGGTGGCGATTGCCAGGTCGCTTTATGAAGCGCGGGTCTATCGCCCGGGACTGGACGTACTGAGTATCGGGGGTCATACGGCGGGTTGGAGTCCCGTTGGACCATCCAAGGTTCACTACCTCATCGTTGAGCCTCAATTGGTGGGTCCGCTGCTGGTGCCCGGGGAGCCTGATGAAGAGGCTTGGGGGGCCATTATCGACTCCGTGGTGGAGGGTGCACGTATTTTTGCGGGCCGAGCGACACCCCACGTTCGTAGCATGTTGAGAGACTTGGGGAACGTATGGCCACTCATAGAAGGACTTGACGGGTTGCAAGACGCTCGCGGTGGAGGAATGTATGGAGCCTTGTGCGTGGACGAAACACTTCACGGCGTCATCTTGCGATGTGCGGCGGAGAACGAGTTGGTGGTTTACTGTCCCGAATCTGGCGCCCTGTTCACCTAGAACGCGTGCGCAGCAGCGTTTCGCCGCGTCAGAGGCGTAGGTCGGCGATGTATCCGGCGTTCGAGGATATTATCGACGTGATCGCGGACAAGAGCGACTGGAAGCTGTTGACCCCGCTGGACATGTTTCCCTGGGAACTGGTGAGCGGTGCGGGGGACAGAATCCGCGGGAGCAACTTCATCATGGTCACCCTGGGTGATCAGTGGCAGATGGTGGACGAGATCTACCAGGGCGAATACCGGGAGTGGATCGAGACCGCGATCCGGCTCTGCGAGATGTACCGCGACGGCGCCTACGAGATCATCAGCCAGCGACGAATTCTCCGGGAGACCCAGGTGTTGCGAGTTGCGTACGACGGCACCACGTATGACTTTCGACCATGTCGGACCCAGCGATGAGAGCAACGTTGAATCATCAGCCCGGCTTCGATGACTTCGTCAGTGGCCGAACCGCGACCTGGTACGTCTATCTCGACTGGCTCGGACTCGAGAGTTCGCCGACCAACGACCGGCGTGTCTCGGATCTGTTGACGCGGCGGCTGGCCGATGAGGCGTGGAGCACCGTCACGTTTCAGCGTGGTGTCCGGTTGGTGCAGCAGCTCGCGGAGGTCGCCGCCGAACCGATCCACCAATGGCACGAGGCTCGGCGCATTGCGCCCGATCTGTCTGGGGGCCTGACGTGGTCCGAATCCGGGCCGCCGAAGCTCTACTTCTTCAACTTGCAACTGTGGTCACGGGGTGAGGTATTCGGGCCCCAGGAGGACGCGTCCTTTACGACCACTCACTCGTGCTGGAGCTGAGCCCGAGTGGGTCGCAAGGCCTCTGAGATGCAGGTAGCGCCGGACCCGGTCGAACGGGTTGTCACCGCCGACTTCTAGATTGAGACGGCACGCGCGTGACCACATCGTCCGAGAGGAGCCTCGTCATGTTCGACCCGAGTGCGGCCCTGCGCCAGGGACTGCTGGGAGTCAGCCGCAACGAGAAGGTCCGCGACCTGGTCCACAAGGCGCCGATCAGCAAGGACGTCGCGCGCCGGTTCGTTGCCGGGCCGACCTCCGCCGACGCCGTACGCGTGGCGCGGGAGCTCGACGGCAAGGGGCAGTTGGCGACCGTCCACTTCCTCGGCTCCGACACCCCAACGGCGGCCGAGGCCGCGGCGACCCGCGACGCCTACCTCGACGTGCTCGCCGACCTCGCCGACGCCGACCTGACCGAGAACGGTCGGGTCGAGGTGAGCGTACGACCGGTGACGCTGGGCCTCGGCGTTCCGGAGTTGCGGGAGCGGGCGCTGGGCCACCTCCGGTCGATCTGCGCCGCGGCGGCGATCGCCGGCACCACCGTCACCCTCGACATGGACGACCACACCACCACCGACGCCACTCTCGAGGCGGCGGCCGCGCTGCGGGCCGAGTTCCCGACGACCGGGGTGGCACTGCAGGCGCAGCTGAAGCGCACCGAGGCCGACTGCCGTGCCCTCGCCACGGCGGGCAGCCGCGTCCGGTTGTGCAAGGGCGGCCATCGCGAGCCGGCGTCGGTCGCCTTCACCGACCGCGGCGAGGTCGACATGAACGTCGTGAAGTGCCTGCGCATCCTGATGGAGGGCGACGGCTACCCGATGATCGCCAGCCACGACCCGCGGATCCTGGAGATCGCCGGGTCGCTGGCCACCAAGGCGCTGCGCGCGCCGGACTCCTACGAACACCAACTCCTGCTCGGCGTACGCCCGGCCGAGGCGCAGCGCCTCGCCGACGCCGGTCGCCGGGTGCGGGTCTACGTCCCGTTCGGCGAGAACTGGTACGACTACATCGTCCGCCGCGTCGCCGAACGCCCTTCCAACGCAGCCGGATTCGTCCGCACGCTGCGCGGCGGCCGCTGATGGGCAAGCTCGCCGTCCTCGGCGTCGGGATGATGGGGGAGGCCCTGCTGTCCGGCCTCCTCGACGCCGGCCAGGAGGCTGCCGACGTGGTCGTCAGCGACCGCCACGGACCCCGGGCCGACGAGGTGGCCGACCGCCACGGCCTGCGTACGGCCCCTGCCGCCGACGCGGTCGCCGACGCCGACACGGTGATCGTCGCGGTCAAGCCGGCCGACGTGGCCGACCTGCTCACCGAGATCGGACCCCGACTGCCCGAGGGCGCCCTGGTGATCTCCGTGGCCGCGGGTCTGACGACGGCCACCCTTGAGGCGTCGCTGCCCGACGGCACCGCCGTCGCCCGTGCGATGCCCAACACCCCGGCGTTGGTCGGTCAGGGCATGACCGCGGTCTGCGCCGGCAGCCACTGCACCGACGAGCAGCTGGCCGAGGCCATCCGACTGCTGAGCGGCTGCGGCAAGGTCGTCACGGTCGCCGAGAAGCAGTTCGACGCGGTGACCGCCGTCAGTGGCAGCGGTCCTGCGTACGTCTTCTACGTCGTGGAGGCGATGATCGAGGCGGGCGTGCTGCTCGGCCTGCCGCGCCCCACCGCGACCGAACTGGTGGCCCAGACGGTGCTCGGTGCGGCCACCATGGTCGACCGCACCGGCACCCATCCCAGCCTGTTGCGTGAGCAGGTCAGCTCGCCCGGCGGCACCACCATCGCGGCGCTGCGCCAGCTCGACGACCACCGGGTGCGGGCCGCGTTCGTGACCGCGATGGAGGCCGCCGCGCGCCGTTCGAACGAGCTGTCACAGGGCTGAGAATCCACCCCGGGGGCTGTGCCGCCCCCATGCGGCTGGTTAGGCTGAAGGCACCCGAAACCGGTCCCCGCAGTCTCGGGGTCAGCGAGGACATGGAAAGGTGGAACTCATGAGCGAGATCACGATCCGGCCGTTGGACGCAGACGAGTGGGAGACCTACCGCGACGTCCGGTTGGCCGCCCTCGAGGAGTCGCCCGACGCCTTCGCGGCCTCGGTCAAGCAGGAGAAGCAGTACGACGAGGAGTTCTGGCGCACCCGGATCGAGCGTTCCCGCCGCCTGGTCGCGGAGGCCGACGGGAAGATCGTCGGGGTGGTGTCGGTCGGTGACCGGTCCACCGACAGCGACCGCGTGGGTGAACTCTTCGGGCTCTGGGTCACCCCCGAACTGCGCGGTCAGGGCGTCGCCTGGAAGCTCGTGCAGGCCGGCGTCGACCAGGCCACCGCCGAGAACTACGCGTTCCTCATCTACTGGGTCGGCACCGACAACGGCCGCGCAGTCGCGTTCGCCAGCAGCTTCGGTTTCCGCCCCACCGACAGCCGTCGTCCGATGAAGGGCGCGACCCCGGAGACCGAGGACGACGAGGAGATGGCGATGGTCTACGCCCTCTCCGACGACCCGGCCGCCGTGCCGAGCTCGGTCGTCAGCTGATCCGACACCGGTCGGCATGACGACCACCCCCGCATCCGATCAGTCCCACCCGATCACCCGGATCTACTGGGACGACTCGCTGCTGCGTTACGACTTCGGTGACGCGCACCCGATGAATCCGTTGCGGCTCGACCTCACCACCCGGCTCGCGCAGTCGCTCGGTGTGTTCGATCGCCCGGGGGTCGATGTACGCCCGGCACCCGCCGCGGACGACGGCGAGATCGACGCGATGCTGGCGACCGTCCACGACGCCGGTTTCGTCGCCGCGGTGAAGGCCGCGTCCGCGGATCCGGCGACCGCCGATCCCGCGTACGGCCTCGGCACCGAGGACGACCCGGCGTTCCGCGGGATGCACGATGCGTCGGCGAAGATCGCGCTCGCCAGCCGCGACGCCGCCCGCGCGGTCTGGACCGGCGAGGTCGATCACGCGGTCAACTACTGCGGCGGCCTCCACCACGCGATGCGCGACCGGGCGGCCGGCTTCTGCATCTACAACGACGCCGCGGTGGCGATCCAGTGGCTGCTCGACCACGGCGCCGAACGGGTGGCGTACGTCGACGTCGACGTCCACCACGGCGACGGCGTCGAACGGATCTTCTGGGACGACCCGCGGGTGTTGACGATCTCGGTGCACGAATCAGGACGAGTTCTGTTCCCCGGCACCGGTTTTCCCGGGGACACCGGCGGTCCCGAGGCGGAGGGGAGCGCGGTCAACGTCGCGCTCCCGCCCGGCACCGGCGACGCCGGCTGGCTGCGCGCGATCCACGCGGTCGTTCCCTCGCTGGTACGAGCGTTCCGTCCGCAGGTGCTGGTCACCCAGCAGGGCTGCGACTCCCACTACTCCGACCCGCTGGCCCACCTCGCGATCAGCATCGACGCCCAGGTGACCGCCTTCCGTACGCTGCACGACCTCGCCCACGAGGTGGCGGGCGGCAAGTGGATCGCCCTCGGTGGCGGCGGCTACGAGCTGGTCGACGTCGTACCGCGGGCCTGGACGCACCTCGCGGCGATCGCCGCCCACACCCCGATCTCGTTCGGTGCCGCGGTGCCGCAGGACTGGCGCGACCACGTCACCCGGCTGGTCGGGCGGCCCGGTCCGCCGCGGATGGGCGACGGCGTCGCCGACGGTGACCACGTCTGGTTCCGCTCCTGGGCGACCGGCAGCGACCCGGCCGATCCGGTCGACCAGGCGGTGCAGGCCACCCGCGAGGCGGTCTTCCCCAGCCACGGGCTCGACGTCTGGTTCGACTGACCGCGGTTGTCCGTCACTTCTGTGGCGTGTCCGTTCGCGGATGGCGGACAACCGGAACCAAGAATTTCCCGGTTCCGGCGTGTCGCGCTGGACTTTTGTCGTCAGGGAACTTTCCAGAACGGCACAGCTACCTCTACTGTTCTCCCAGGCACCACCCATCACAGTCCAGCACGCACGAAAGGCCCCAACCCATGGAGCAGGAGCGCCAGCTCGGTGACGTCACGTTCATGACGGTCGCCGAGGTCGCCGCCATCATGCGTGTTTCGAAGATGACGGTTTACCGGCTCGTTCACTCCGGTGAGCTGCCGGCGGTGCGGGTCGGTCGTTCGTTCCGGGTGCCGGAGGACGCGGTCGACGCGTACCTCAAGCAGTCGTACATGGGCACCGCCTGAGCGGTGACCGATTCGGCCCGTCGTGGCCGATGGCGTAAGGTGGCCCGAAGGGCCCAGCGCGCCCACTAGCCATTCAGTATCCGAGATCGCAGTAAGGACGCCGTCGAAGCATGGGTTCCGTCATCAAGAAGCGCCGCAAGCGCATGGCCAAGAAGAAGCACCGCAAGCTGTTGCGTAAGACGCGCCACCAGCGCCGCAACAAGAAGTAATCGCACTTCTTCATCTGCGCAGGCTCCGTCCCGAGTTTTTCGGACGGAGCCTCTCGCATTTCAAGGGGCCTTCCGTAGGATCGGGAGCCGAGCCGAAGAGGGGTGTGTCGTGGGACGTGTGGTGCTGGTGACCGGGGTGTCCCGCATGGTCGGGGGCCGGGTCGCCGAACTGTTGTCCCGCGACCCCGACGTCGACCGGGTGATCGCGGTCGACGCGGTCCCGCCGAGCCACAGCCTCGGCGCCGCCCAGTTCGTACGGGCCGACATCCGTAACCCGATGATCGGCAAGGTCATCGCCCACGAGAACGTCGACACCGTCGTGCATCTCGGCGTGATCCTGACGCCGCGGCAGGCCGGTGGCCGCGCCGCGCAGAAGGAGATCAACGTCATCGGCTCCATGCAGCTGCTGGCCGCCTGCCAGCGCGCGGAGTCGGTGCAACGGCTGGTCGTGAAGTCCAGCTCCGCGGTCTACGGCTCGTCGCCGCGCGACCCGGCGATGTTCACCGAGGAACTGCTCGCCCGACGCAGCCCGACCGGCGGCCATGGCAAGGACACCGCCGAGGTGGAGAACTACGTACGCGGTTTCTCCCGGCGCCGCCCGGACGTGGCGGTCTGCACGCTGCGGATGGCGAACGTCATCGGGCGCGGCCTGCGCACCCAACTGTCCGACTACTTCTCGATGCCGGTCATCCCGGTGCCGCTCGGCTTCGACGGGCGGATGCAGTTGCTGCATCTCGACGACGCCCTCGAGTGCCTGCGGGTCGCGGCACTGTCCGATGCGGAGGGCACGATCAACGTCGCCGCCGACGGGCTGATCACCGTACGTCAGGCCGCGCGGGTCGCCGGTCGACCGTCGGTGGTGGTGCTGCCACAGGCCGCCGGTCTGGTCGAACAGGTGTCGCGCACCCTCGGCATCGGCGGTTTCGACGCCAGCGACATGGACTTCCTCTGCTACGGCCGAGGGATGGACACCACCCGGATGCGCGAACAGCTGGGTTTCGAGCCGCGCCACACCACCCGTGAGGCCTTCACCGACGTCTTCGCCTCGCCCGTACGCCGAGCCACCGCAGCAACAGGAGGCCGACGTGGCTGACCCGAAGAAAGCCGATCCCAAGAAGCGCGCCGCGCGCATCGACCGCGCGGCCGCCAAGCCCGCCCGGGCCGCACAACCCACCCGCCGGACCCCGGCGAAGCCGACCCGTGCCGGTGTCCGCAAGCAGGCCGCACGCCCGGCGCTGCGCGTCGTGCCCGAACAGGTCGAGCCGGACGAGCAGTCGACCCCGGCGGCGACCGGTGCGACCGGGGGTGCCGCCACCGGTGGCCTACCGTTCGACCCGGAACGGATCGTCTCCACCCTCATCGGCGTACTGCGGTCGATCGGCGCCGCGGCCGGACTCGGCGGCGACGACTTGGAGCGCCGCATCGCACGTACGCTCGCCTTCCTGCGCACCCGCGTCACCGGCGACTACGACATCGACGACTTCGGGTTCGACGAGGAGTTCACCCGCGAGATCTGGCTGCCGCTATTGCGGCCGCTGTTCCGTTACTGGTTCCGCGTCGAGGTGCGCGGCATCGAGAACATCCCGGCGACCGGTCGGGCGCTGGTGGTGGCCAACCACTCCGGAACCCTGCCGATCGACGGCCTGATGACCCAGGTCGCGATCCACGACCAACACCCGAACCAGCGGTTCGTGCGGATGCTCGGCGCCGACCTGGTGTTCCAGTCGCCGTTCATCGGCGAACTGTCCCGCAAGTCGGGCACCACGCTGGCCGCGAACGCCGACGCCGAGCGGTTGCTCGACAACGACGAACTGGTCGCGGTGTTCCCGGAGGGGTTCAAGGGGATCGGCAAGCCGTTCACCGACCGCTACCGCCTGCAGCGGTTCGGTCGCGGCGGATTCGTCTCGGCCGCCGTACGCTCCGGGGCGCCGATCATCCCGTGTTCGATCGTCGGTGCGGAGGAGATCTTCCCGATGATCGGCAACGCCAAGGGGCTGGCCCGGCTGCTCGGCTTCCCCTACTTCCCGATCACCCCGACCTTCCCGCTGCTCGGACTGTTCGGCGCCGTGCCGCTGCCCAGCAAGTGGATCATCGAGTTCGGGACGCCGATCGAGACCGCGCAGTACGGCCCGGCCGCGGCGGAGGACCCGATGGTGCTCTTCGACGTCACCGACGAGGTGCGCGAGACGATCCAGCAGACGTTGTATTCCCTGCTGCTGCAACGCCGTTCGGTGTTCTTCTGATGGAGTCCCGCTGATGGGCGCCCGCGTCACCCTGATCGGAAAGCCCGGCTGCCACCTCTGCGACGAGGCCCGCACGGTCATCGAGCAGGTCTGCGCCGAGGCCGGCGTCGAGTGGGAGGAGCGGTCGATCCTGGACGACGCGCAACTGGCCGCCGACTACGCCGAGATGATCCCGGTGACGCTGGTCGACGGCGCGCAGCACGACTACTTCCGGGTGAACCCGCAGCGGTTGCGAAAGGCCTTGGCGGGCAACGGGCGACGACGCTGGTTCTGACCCGGTCGGGGGGCGCGGGCGGACGGTCGGGCCCGTTTAGCACGTTTGCCGAGTTCATGCGACTTTGTGCCTGCGTTCACAAAGACCTATTCTCGGGGGGTCATGAACCCGAGGTGACGGCCGTTTGATATATGGCCGCATCTCCCTGGGAGGAGACCAACGCCCGTGAGCAGCGCGCCCGTCTCGCGTCGGGAAATCCCCGAAGCGACCGTTGCCCGGCTGCCGGTGTATCTACGGGTCCTTCGTACGCTCAGCGCGCGCGGGGTCGACCTCGTCTCCTCCGACGAACTGGCCGAAGCGGCCGAGGTGGGTTCGGCCAAGCTGCGCAAGGACCTCTCGTTGCTGGGGTCGTACGGCGTCCGCGGCGTCGGCTACGACGTCGAGCGTCTCTCCGACGAGATCGCCCGCGAGCTGGGTCTGCAGCGTGAGTGGTCCGTCGCGATCGTCGGCATGGGAAACCTGGGCCGCGCGCTGGCCGACTACCGCGGTTTCGCCACCCGCGGATTCACCGTGAAGTGGCTCATCGACGCCGACCCGAAGGTCGCCGGCAGCAACGTCGCCGGCCGCACCGTCGTCGGGTTCGACGACTTCCGCCCCGAGCCCGACGAGGCGGTCATCGCGGTGCTGGCGACCCCGCCGCACGCCGCGCAGTCCGCCGCCGACGACGTCGTCGCGCGCGGGGTGCGCTCGATCCTGAACTTCGCGCCCGAGAGCCTCGACCTGCCGGCCGGGGTCGCGGTGCGCAAGGTCGACCTGGCGACCGAGCTGCAGATCCTCGCGTTCCACGAACAGAGGACCGAACAGCGGTCGGAACAGGGGACCGAACAGCGCTCGGAACAGGGGACCGGGCAGGGGGCCGACAAGAACGGCGATCAGCAGGTGGTGACTTCGTGAGTCTGTTGGTGGTGGGTCTTTCCCACCGAACTGCACCGGTCGAGGTGCTGGAGCGAGCCGCCCTGTCCGGCGACCGCCCGTTGCAGCTCGACGAGTCGTTGCGCGCCGGTGACCACGTCAACGAGTGGATGACCGTCTCGACCTGCGACCGGGTCGAGGTCTACGCCGACGTCGCGACCTTCCACGGTGCGGTCAACCAGATCACCGAATCCCTCTGTGCGGCAA
>JASLFY010000238.1 GCA_030150425.1 Yimella sp.
GGCGGCCAGACGCTCGGCCTCGCGGCCGGCGAAAGCGCCGTCGGCCCGCTGCACCGCCATCACCGCAAGCTGTTCGGTGTCGGCCAGATCGAGGATCAGCCACGGCGAACCACCACCGAACTGGACGCCGACGATCTGCGCCCATTCCAGTTCCCTGGTCAGGAACAGGTTGCGCACGACCAGCCCGGTCTCGCTCGGGACGGCCTTGATCGCGGTGTAGCGCCACAGGAACGCGGCCATCGCGAGGCCGAACAGGAACAGGGCCATGGCGTCGACCCCGGTCCACCCGGTGACTCCGCCCTTGGGCAGATTGACGGCCACGAAGGCGAAGACCGCGACGGTGACCAGCCCCGCGACCAGCGGCACCCAGCGTCCGCTGCGGGGACGGAAGGGCGCGTACGGGTCGCCGCCGCCACCACTGTTCGGCTGGTGCGGCTGGTTCGGCCGGTTCAGCTCGGTCATCGCGGCATCACAACCGGCAGGCCGCGATCTCGGTGACGAGGATGGCCCGGGCGCCGAGGTCGTACAGCTCGTCCATCAGGGAGTTGGTGCGCCGGCGGGGCACCATTGCACGCACCGCCACGTACTCCGGGTCGTGCAGCGGAGAAATCGTGGGCGACTCGAGTCCGGGGGTGACCGCGGAGGCCTTCTCGACGAGGTCCTTGCGGATGTCGTAGTCGAGCATCACGTAGTCGCGGGCGGTGAGCACCCCCTGCAACCGGCGCACGAGAACCTCGACGGCCGGGTTGTCGTCGGCGCCCTCGGGGCGGATCAGCACCGCCTCGGAGGTCAGGATCGGCTCGCCGAAGACCTCGAGGCCGGCGTTGCGCAGGGTCGTTCCGGTCTCCACGACGTCGGCGATCACGTCGGCGACACCGAGGGTGACCGCGGTCTCCACCGCACCGTCGAGTCGCACGACGGAGGCCTGCACGCCCGCCTTGTCGAGGTCGGCCTGCACGAGACCGGGGAAGCTCGTCGCGATGCGCTTGCCGTTCAGGTCGGCGACACCGGCCGCGACACCGGGGCGGGCGGCGTACCGGAAGGTCGAGGAGCCGAAGCCGAGCTGCATCCGTTCCACGGCCGGGGCACCGGAGTCGAGCAGCAGGTCGCGTCCGGTGATGCCGACGTCGAGGGTGCCGCGCCCGACGTAGACGGCGATGTCGCGGGGACGCAGGAAGAACAGTTCGACGTCGTTGTCGGCGTCGAAGACGACGAGTTCCTTGGACTCGCGGCGGCCTCGGTAGCCGGCTTCACGAAGGATCTCGGCGGCGGACTCGGACAGGCTGCCCTTGTTGGGCATGGCAACTCGCAACATTGGAAAACTCCTGGAAATCAACGGTTCTACGGACGGGTGATCGGTGCGCCGCATGCTTGCGGGCGCGTGATCACAGATGTCGGTAGACGTCCTGCAGGCTGATTCCGCGCTCGAGCATCAGCACCTGCAGGTGGTACAGCAGTTGGCTGATCTCCTCGGCGGTCTTGTCGTTGCCCTCGTACTCGGCGGCCATCCAGACCTCGGCCGCCTCCTCGACGATCTTCTTGCCGATGAAGTGGACACCGGCGTCGATCTCGGCGACCGTCCCCGATCCGTGCGGTCGATCGGTCGCCTTCTGCGTCAGCTCGGCCCACAGCTCTTCGAAGGTCTTCACGTCGCCCAAGGGTACGCGGACGCGGGACGGCGTCCGCCCGGTGGCCAGGGTCTGGACGACCCGGCCGGTGGGCGGACGCCGGTTCGGTGCAGCTCAGGCCGTCGCCGGGTCCCCGGTGCGTTCGCGCCGGGTCACCTTGACCCACTGGCTGAATCCGTAGAGCACGAACAGGCCGTAGAAGATGTACATCACCGCGGTCGGCACGTAGTCGGTCGCGAACCCGAAGGGGACGCCGACCAGGTCGACGACGATCCAGGCGAGCCAGAACTCGTTCCAGGCCCGCGCCATGGCGTAGGTCGCGACGATCGAGCCGACGAAGACCCACGCGTCGCACCACGCGAACCACCACTGCGGCGTCCAGTACGGGCTCGGGTTGGCGTCCAGGATCGCCTGGAAGACGTATCGGGCGATGATCGTGCCGACGAACCAGAAGGCGACCATGGCCAGGCGCTCGTTGATCGTCGCCCAGCGCGGGGTGACGGCCGGCTGGTCGGTCTCGACGTGCTTGCGGCGACGGTGCTGCTGCCAGCGCCACCAGCCGTAGATGCTGGTGACGATGAAGAAGACCTGTCGGCCGGCCTGGCCGAACAGCGGGACCCGGGTGTCGGTGCCGAAGGCCGCGCCGGTGTAGACGAAGAACAGCATGATGTTGGCGACGATGCCGACCGGCCAGGCCCAGACCAGGCGCTTCATGCCCAGGTAGGCCGAGGCGACGCCGATCAGCACACCGATCAGTTCGAGCCAGTGCAACTGGTACTTGCCGATGTCGACGTGCCACTCCAGCAGCCGCTGGAACACGTTCTGGTCGGCCGCGCCCGCAGCACTCACGAGCATCGTCTTCATCGCTGTTCTCCTGTCGTGGTTGCGTCGCGCAGCGTACGCGCGGTGGCGACTGCGGCGGTGGCCGCCTCGTGCCCCTTGTCCTCGCTGGAGTCGGCGAGGCCGGCGCGGTCGAACGCCTGGGCGTCGTCGTCGCAGGTCAGCACGCCGAAGCCGACGGGGACGCCAGTGCTGACGGCCACCTGGGTGAGCCCGTTCGTCGCGGCCTGGCAGACGTAGTCGAAGTGGGGTGTGCCGCCGCGGATGACGACGCCGAGGGCGACCAGCGCGTCGTAGTGCGGTGCCAGGCGGGCCGCGGCGACGGGCAGCTCGAAGGAGCCGGGCACCCGGACGATGTCGACCTGGTCGACCCCGGCCTCGTCGAGGCCGCGCCGGGCCCCGTCGAGCAGACCGTTCATCACCACCTCGTGCCAACTGGACGCGATGACGGCGACCCGCAGGCCGGATCCGTCGGGGGTGATGGTGGGGGCGCCGTGCCCGCTCATGCTGTGACTCCTTCTCGCCCGAGGACGGGGATGGTGTGACCGAGTCGGTCTCGTTTTGTCTGCAGGTATTTCAGGTTGTGACCGGTGACCC
>JASLFY010000254.1 GCA_030150425.1 Yimella sp.
AAGGACGTCGTCCACGCGGTCGGACGGGTCACTCCGGTGGCCGACGGGGCCGCCTCCGGCCCTCGTACGGACGGCTGAGCGGACTCGATTTCAGGTTTCGGCGGGTCCTCATGTAATCTCGTCGCTGCGCTGCTGCGGAGGAAACTTCGAGCAGAGGCAGGCCCCTATAGCTCAGTCGGTAGAGCGTCTCCATGGTAAGGAGAAGGTCAACGGTTCGATTCCGTTTGGGGGCTCTGGTTCACGTCAGGGCCGGGAATGATGTCCGGCCGCCACGTGTTC
This sequence comes from Yimella sp., assembly GCA_030150425.1. GTDB lineage: Bacteria > Actinomycetota > Actinomycetes > Actinomycetales > Dermatophilaceae > Yimella. The sequence goes on from JASLFY010000254.1 coordinate 280, forward strand.
CCCCTGGCGGGGTAGCTCAGCTGGTTAGAGCGCACGACTCATAATCGTGAGGTCGCGGGATCGAGCCCCGCTCCCGCTACCAAGCAGTTCCACCCCGATCACATATCCGTTTTTCCGAGAGCAGGTTGCCCCGTGGCTAGCAAGTCATCCGAAGTTCGTCCCAAGATCACCTTGGCGTGCGTTGACTGCAAGGAGCGCAACTACGTCACCAAGAAGAACCGCCGCAACAACCCCGACCGGTTGGAGATGGCGAAGTTCTGCCCGCGTTGCGGCAAGCACACCGCGCACCGCGAGACCCGCTGAGTCTCCTCGCACACGTACGCGAACCCCCGGGCGTCCTGCCCGGGGGTTTCGTGCATTCGGGCCGCCGGGGGCCGGTGTCTCGCGGGGAGCCGTCGGCGCGCCGGGATAAGGTCGTCGCCATGCCCGTGAACCCCGCAGTCGAGGGTCGGACGTATCCGCCGATCCCGCCGTACGTCGTCTCCCGCGCGAAGATCAGCGAGTTCGCCGCTGCGGTCGGCGCGAAGGACCCGGTCCACCACGACGTCGACCACGCCCGCTCGCTGGGCCACGCCGATCTGGTCGCGCCGCCGACCTTCGCGGTGCTCATCGCCCAGCAGGCCGAGGCCGCCGCGATCACCGACCCCGAGGCCGGCATCGACTTCTCCCGTCTGGTCCACGGCGAGGAGAGCTTCACCCACCACCGCCCGCTGGTCGCAGGCGACCAGGTGAGCGCCGCCACCACCGTGCAGCGGGTCCGCTCCGCCGGTGGCCACTCGATGGTCACCCTGCAGACCGCGCTGACCGTCGCCGGTGAGCCGGTCTGCGACGTCACCTGTGTCGTGGTCATCCGAGGAGACGAAGCATGAGCCCCCAGGCCTCCGAACTGCAGGTCGGCGACGCGATCGTGTCGGTCGACATTCCGGTCGAGCGCGCCACCTTCGTGCGCTACGCCGGTGCGTCCGGCGACTTCAACCCGATCCACTGGGACGAGCGCTTCGCCACCTCGGTCGGCCTGCCCGACGTGATCGGCCACGGCATGTGGACGATGGGCGCCGCCGTGCAGCTGGTCGTCGACTGGGCCGGCGACGCCGGTCGGGTCACGAACTACGGCGCGCGGTTCAGCGCCCCGGTCGTGGTGTCGTACGACAACCCGGCGCCGCTGTCGGTCGCCGGCACGATCAAGAAGATCGACGGCGACAGTGTCGTCGTCGAGCTGGCAGCCACGCAGGGCGACGCCAAGGTGCTCTCGCGCGCGCTGGTCACGGTCGACCTCTCCGCCCGATGAAGGAAGCGGAGGGCATCCCGCTCGCGTCGCTGACGACCATGCGGGTCGGTGGCCCGGCCCGCCGCCTCGTGGTGGCCGAGACGATCGACGAGATCGTCGACACCGTCCGCGAGGTCGACGACGCGCAGGAGGACCTGCTGGTCGTCTCCGGTGGTTCGAACCTGGTGATCGCCGACGCCGGTTTCCCCGGCACCGTGCTGCGGATCGCCAACGAAGGCGTCACCGTCGAGTCGGTCGACGACTGCGGCGGCGCGATGATCCGGGTCGCGGCCGGCACCGAGTGGGACGACTTCGTCGAGCGCTGCTGCGCCGAGGGCTGGTCGGGCGTCGAGGCGCTGTCCGGCATCCCGGGGCTGGCCGGTGCGACGCCGGTGCAGAACGTCGGCGCGTACGGCCAGGAGGTCGCGCAGACGATCGCGCAGGTCCGCACGTACGACCGCCACACCCAGCAGGTCCGCACCTTCGCCGGACCCGACTGCCGGTTCACCTACCGCCACTCGATCTTCAAGCAGACCAGCCGGTTCGTGGTGCTCGACGTGCTCTTCCAGCTGCGCCCGACCGAGTTGTCGCAACCGATCGCGTACGCCGCCCTCGCCAACGGCCTCGGCGTCGCCGAGGGGGAGCGGGTGCCGCTGGCCGAGGCCCGGGAGGGCGTTCTGGCCCAGCGCCGCCAGCGCGGGATGGTGCTCGACCCCGACGACCACGACACCTGGTCCTGCGGGTCGTTCTTCACCAACCCGATCCTGTCGCAGCGCCGGTTCGCCGAGTTCGAGCAGCGCGCCACGCAGCGGTTGGGCGCCGACGGGCCGACCCCGCCGAAGTTCCCGGCTGCCGACGGCAGCCTCAAGACGAGCGCCGCCTGGCTGATCGACAAGGCCGGTTTCGGCAAGGGCTACGGCATGCCCGGCCCGGCCGCGCTGTCGACCAAGCACACCCTGGCGATCACCAACCGG
>JASLFY010000268.1 GCA_030150425.1 Yimella sp.
GATCGGCTACGGCCCGTCGGCCAGCACCATCGGAGCAAGTCGGGCGGCCCGTCGAGCAGCGCTCGAGGTGGCCCGGCAGGTGCAGCAGACCGGGCACGCCGCGAACGACACGCCGCGATCGGCGAGCCTCACCTAGCTCGCACCACGTCGTACGCGGTGTGCACGACGCCGTTCCCGAACCGGTGAACCCCGGTGAGCCGCAACTGCATTCGTACGTCGCCCGCGAGCCAGTGCGTACCGCGACCAACGGTCACCGGGCTGGCGTAGAACTCCACCGCATCCACGATTCCGGCGCGCAAGGCCTGCGCCGCCAGGGTCGGACCGCCGATCGACACGTCGCCGTCGACCTCCTCCACCATCCGCCGCACCGCGACCGGGTCGAACTCCCGGATCACCGTGGTGCGCGACGTCTCCGCCGCGGCGAGCGTGCGGGAGTGGACGATCTTGTCCCGCCCGCGCCACTGGAGCGCGTACGCCTGCTCCTCCGGTTCGGCGCCCGGACCGGTGCCGTAGGTCTCCCAGACCTTCAACACGTCGTACAGCCGGCGCCCGTAGAGCTCGAGTACCACCGCCCGGTCACGGCCGTTCAGGTAGGCGTGAACCTCGGAATCCGGTGTGCACCAGTCGAACTCACCTTGCTCGTCGTTCACGAAGCCGTCGAGCGAACCGATGCAGGTGTAGACCAGTCGTCCCATCGCCCCAATCTCCCACCGACCGACCGGTTCGGCCAGGGCTGCGATGATGGTTCGGTATCCGATCAACCGTCAGGAGCGCTGCCATGACCTCTCCCACTCTCGCCGGTCACCCGGTGAACCGCATCGGCTTCGGCGCCATGCAGCTACCCGGCCCGGGCGTCTTCGGTCCGCCGCGCGACCGCGACGCCGCGCTGGCCGTGCTGCGCCGCGCGGTCGAACTCGGCGCGAACCACATCGACACCTCCCAGTTCTACGGACCGGACGTCTCGAACGAGCTGATCCGTGAGGCGCTGGCGCCCTACCCGGACGACCTGATCCTGGTCTCGAAGATCGGTGCCCGCCGCGGCGACGACGCGAGCTGGCTGCCCGACCAGCACCCCGAGGCGCTCAAGCGCGACGCCCACCGCAACCTGGAGACGCTCGGCGTAGACCGCCTGCCGGTCATCAACCTGCGGGTCATGCCGCGTGAGGAGATCGGCGACGCCGACTTCTGCCCGCTGGAGGACCAGTTGCAGGCGATGCGTGAACTGGTCGACGAGGGGGTGATCGAGGCGTTCGGCATCAGCAATGTGACGACCGACCAGGCCCGCACCGCGCTCGACGCGGGCGCGGTCTGCGTGCAGAACGCGTACAACCTCCTGCATCGCGACGACGACGCCACGCTCGAGTTGTGCCGCGAGCGGGGCGTCGCGTACGTGCCGTTCTTCCCGCTCGGCTCGGCGTTCCCCGGCATGCCGAAGGTCACCGAGGACGAGCGCGTCATCGCGATCGCGCAGCGTCACGACGCGAGCGCGAGCCAGGTCGGTCTCGCGTGGCTGTTGGCCCGCGCCGAGAACATCCTGCTCATCCCCGGCACCTCCTCGGTCGCCCACCTCGAGGAGAACATGGCGGCCGGCGAGTTGGCCCTCACCGAACAGGATCTCGCCGAACTCGGCTGACCCGCTGATCGGTCCTTGCATACAAGGTTGTACGCTAGGACCATGTCCTCAGCAGTCGACCGCGCCTACACCCATGTCAGAGAACACATCCTCGACGGAAGCCTGCCCGCCGGCGACCTGCTGAGCGAAGCGGTCATCGGCGGGCAGCTCGGTATCAGCCGGACTCCGGTACACGCAGCGTTCCTGCGACTGGCCGGCGAGGGTTTCCTCACGCTGGTCCCCCGGCGCGGTGCCGTGGTCGTCCCGGTGTCACCGCAGGAGGCTGCGGACGTCCTCGACGTACGCCTCGCGCTGGAGGCCGGCGCCGTCCGTCGCCTCGCGGACCTCCCGGCCGCCGATCGTGCGGCGCTCGCCGAGACGCTCGCCGAAATCGTCGGCGAACAGCACGACCTCGCCGCCGCCGGCGACCTGGAGGCCTTCGCCCACGCCGACGAGGCGTTCCACCGGGCCGTCGTGAACGCCGCCGGGAATGCGGTCGCCGAGGACCTGTACGCCTCGATCGCCGACCGGCAACGACGGATGACCATCGGCTCGGTCCGCGGACGCCCGGATCACCTCGCGACGCTCACCGCCGAACACGAGGCGCTCGCGGCCCTGGTCGCCGCTGGTGACCGGAACGGTTTCGAGGCCGCCCTCCACGCCCACCTGTGGACCACCCACGACGTGCTCACCGGGCGGACCGACCGATGAGCAGGGACCACGCCTGGCGCCCGGTCGCGGTCTCGATGTTCGTGATCGGCTGGGGCGGCAACCAGTTCACTCCCCTGCTCGGGGTGTACCGATCGGTCGAGGGCTATTCCCAGCTCGACGTCGACGTCTTCCTCGGCGCGTACGTCGTGGGCCTGGTCCCCGGGCTGTTGGTCGCCTCCGCGCTCTCCGACCGCTACGGCCGCCGCCCGGTCATGGTCGGCGGACTGGTCGCATCGGTGATCGGCAGCCTGTTCCTGGCCGCCGCCGAACCGCTCGGAGCGGACGCCCTCCTGATCGGGCGCGCGCTGTCCGGAATCGCCGTCGGTATCGCGATGGCGGTCGGCACCGCCTGGGTGACGGAGCTGTCGGAACCGCCGTACGCCGAGGCTGCCGCGGGCACCGGTGCCCGCCGCGCCGCCGGCTGCCTGTCCGCCGGGTTGGGGCTCGGCCCCGGTGTTGCCGGCATCCTCGCCCAGTGGACCCGGCCGGCACTGCTGTGGCCGTTCCTGCTCCACGCCGCGCTGGTCCTCCCGGCGCTCGTGGCCCTGGTCCGCACGGGCGTGGAGACCCACTCCGAGCCGGGCGCCCCGCTGCGTCTGGCCCACCGGCTGCGGGTGCCCGCCGCCGGTCACCGCCGATTCGTCCGGGTCGTGCTGCCGATGGCACCGTGGATCTTCGGGTCGGCCGGCATCGCCTACGCGATCGTGCCGCAGGTCGTGCACAGCGAGCTCGGCGACGGCGCACTGCTGTTCACGACGGCCCTCACCGTCGCGACCCTGGGCACTGGCGTCCTGGTGCAGCCCTTGGCCCGTCGCCTGGACGACCGCTCGACATCCCGGGCGGTCACCGTCTCGATGGTGCTGATGAGCCTCGGAGTGGTCGCGGCCGCACTCACCGCAGGCACCCACGCGGTGTGGCTCGCCGTCGTGGTCGCTCTGCTTCTCGGCGCGGCGTACGGCATCGCGGTCGTCTCCGGACTGCAGGAGGTGCAGCGCATCGCCGCTCCCGACGAGCGCGCCGGACTCACCGGGGTCTACTACGCACTCGCGTATGTCGGCTTCCTGCTGCCGGCGCTGCTGGCCGGTCTGAGCCCGTACGTCGACTACCCGACCATGCTGCTCGCCGTCGCCGTCGTGGCCGCCGGGTGCACGGCCGTCTGCGGCACCGGATGGGCCAAGCATCTGCCGGTGGGAGTCACCACCGCCGCGACGAACCGAGTCGTGGAACCGACGCACTGACCATTGCCCGCGTGAACGTGGACGTGACTGGCCGGTTTCACCGCTGAAAACGCATACTCCGAACCATGGCGCACTACTTCAGCTTCGTGATGTTCGCGGCGGTGATCGCCGTCGCACCGGGTCCCGACACCTTCCTCACCCTGCGTAACACGGTCATCGGCGGCCGCGTACGCGGTCTGTGGACCACCGTCGGCATCTGCGTCGCGGGCGCGACGCAAGGCGTCCTCGCGGCGGTCGGCCTCGGCGCGATCATCGCCGGCTCGCGGCCGGTTTTCGAAACCATCCGCTGGGCCGGCGTCGCCTACCTGACCTACCTCGGCGTCATGGCGTTCCGCGCCGCCTGGCGCGCCCACGACACCGACTGGACGGCGCCCACCCGAACTGCGGCGTCCCCGCGTCGCGCGCTGCGCCAGGGCTTCCTGTGCAACATCACCAATCCCAAGGTGCTCGCGTTCAACCTCGCGGTGCTCCCCCAGTTCGTGGCGCCCGGCACCCCGATGGTCGGGATCATCGCGTACGCCCTCACGCTCACCCTGGTCGGTCTGCTGGTGCTGCTGGCCGTCGTCGGCCTCGCTGGCAAGGCGCGAGCGGCCTTGCAGCGCAAGCGGACCCAACGGGCGATCGAGGCCGGCACCGGCACCGTCATGCTCGGCTTCGCGGCCGCTCTGGCCGACCACGCCTGATCCGATCAGGGTTCCCAGGAAACGATCGGGAAACTCCCGGATTGGCGGCGCACGCTGCAGTCGTGTCGCTGACTGGTAACGCCTTCCCGTTCGCCCTCGCCGTCGGAGCGGTCCTGCTGCTGATCGCGCTGGTCGTCGGCTTCCCCGCCGTACGCAACCGCTGGCTCGCTGGGGCTGCCCGCGGCGTCCTCGCGCTGCTGATGAACGCGGCCGTGGTGACCCTGGCGTTCGTGCTGCTCAACGACCAGTACGGCTTCTACCCCAGCTGGCAGGACCTCGTCGGCTACCACTCCACTGCGCTGACCGTGCGGCACGGCAGCAGTTCACAGCACGCGACCGAGGCGAAGGTGCGCGGCGTCGGCTTCACCCAGTGGCACACCCCGCAGACCCTGCCGCCGCTGCCGAGCCCGGGATCCCGTTGGCAGCGCTACACGGTGCACGGACCGACCAGCAACTTCCGCAACGAGGTCGACGTGTACCTGCCGGCGGGGTACAACCCGGCCTCCTCGCGTACGTACCCGGTGGTACTCGGACTGCACGGATTCCCCGGCGACATCGCCTCGTTCAGCCGCTTCCACGTGATCGCCAGCATCGACCGGATGGTTGCCGAGCACCGGATGCAGGCGCCGATCGTGGTGCTGCCCTCGATCAACGACCCGGTCGACCTGGACACCGAGTGCGTGAACGCCGCGAACGGGCCGAAGGCGGAGAACTGGCTGGCGCACGACGTCCCGCAGTGGGTCGTCGACCACTTCCGGGTGCGCCGCGACCGCACCTCCTGGGCCACCTGGGGACTGTCGTTCGGCGGCTGGTGCTCCGCGCTGCTCGGCATGCGCCACCCGGACGTGTTCGGCGCGTCGGTGGTGATGGAGGGCTACTTCACCCCCGACTTCAGCTCCAATTACGTCCCGTTCCGCCCCGGATCGAAGGCGTACGCCGCGTACGACCTGGTGCGCCTCGCCCGTTCCAAGCACGCTCCGCCGCTGAACCTGTGGCTGCTGACCAGCAAGGAGGACACACTCAGCTACCCCTCCAGCGCCGCGATGGTGCGCGACGCCCGTGCGCCGATGTCGGTCACCGCTGTCCTGCTCAAGCACGGCGGCCACGTTCCGGGCGTGTGGGTGCCGTACGAGGACCGCTCGTTCACCTGGTTGGCGAACGTCCTGCCCGGCTTCGACCCGCTCACGGCGGTGTACGCCCATCCCTACCAGTCGAAGGTGCACACGGCCACCAGCCACCGGTGAGGGATGATGCGGGGATGCTCAGCCGCCGCACCGTGATCGACGACCGGGCCGTCGCCTGGTTCGAACGACCCGCGTACGGCCGTACGAATCGTCCTGCGCTGCTGCTGATTCCGGGCCTCGGCATGACCTGGCGTTCGTTCCGTTGGTTGCTCACCGACCTCCCGTACGACCGCCGCATCCTCGCGGTCCACCCGCCCGGCGCGTACGGCAGCGACGTCGTCGCCGACATGACCGCGGCCGGTCAGGCCGCCCACCTGGGGCGCTGGCTGGACCGTCTCGACGACGCCGAGAACGTCGAGCTGCTCGGCCACTCGTACGGCGGGTTCGTCGCCGCCCGACTCGCCGCCCTCCGACCCCGCCGCGTCACGGCGCTCACGCTCGTCTCCCCCGCCCCGGACGCCCGCTGGACCCGGCTGTCACAGCACCTACTCGCGTTCGCCCGCGGGTCGGTCAAGGAGGACTGGCACACCGCCCCGCAGGCGGTCGTCGACTACCTGCGTGCCGACCCGCGCGTCATCGCCGGCTTCCGGGCCGACCTCGGCACCTCGGCCACCGACCTGATGGCCGGCGTCACCACGCCCACGCTCGTCGTCCGCGGCACGGACGACCAGGTCTGCAGCACCCGCTGGTGCGCCGACCTCGCGGCGGCCCGCCCGCACGGCCGGACCGCCGAGATCCACCGCGGCGCCCACGGCCTGCCGCAGGACGACCCGCAGACCCTCGCCCGGCTGCTCAACCCGGTGCCGCTGCCGAACCCCACCCGCGGGACGGTCGACACGGCGACCGGGCGCGGCTGACCGTATTCTCGACGCCATGCAGTGCGGCTACTACGACCGGAACGAATGCCGGTCGTGCACCTTCATGGGCGAGCCCTACGCCGCGCAACTGGCCCGCAGCGAACAACTCGTCCGCAGCGCCCTGCCGAGCGTTCCGGCGACCGCGTGGCAGCCGGCGTACGCCGGGCCCGAGTCGGGCTTCCGGAACAAGGCGAAGCTGGTCGTCGGCGGGCGCCGCGGCGCCGTGACCCTGGGCATCCTGGACGAGACCGGCAACGGGGTCGACCTCACCGGCTGCGGGCTCTACGAACCGACGCTGTCCGCCGCCCTGGTCCCGTTGCGCACCGTCATCGACGACCTCGGCCTGACCCCGTACGACGTCCCACGCCGCACCGGCGAACTCAAGAACGTGCTGGTCACGGTCTCCCCGGACGGCGAGCTGATGGTCCGCTTCGTCCTGCGGTCGGAGGGCCAGCTGGGCAAGCTCCGCGCCGGACTGGACCGGCTGCGGGCCGCCCTGCCGAACGCGGCCGTCGTCACCGCGAACCTGCTGCCCGACCACCGCGCGGTCCTGGAGGGCGACGCCGAGATCGTCCTCACCGAGCAGGACACCCTGCCGATGCGGCTCGGCCCGATCACCCTGCACCTCGGCCCGCGCAGCTTCTTCCAGACCAACACCGACGTGGCCACCGCCCTCTACCGACAGGCCGCGGACTGGACGGCCGCCGCGCAAGCCGACCGCGTGGTCGACCTGTTCTGCGGTGTCGGTGGCTTCGCGTTGCACTGCGCCGGCGCCGCCGAGGAGGTCGTCGGCGTCGAGATCTCCGCGGACGCCGCCGCGGCCGCCCGCCGGTCCGCCGCCGAGTTGGGCGGCCCGACCCGGTTCGAGTTCCACGCCGGTGACTCCGCCGGGCTGCTCGACCTCGCGGGCGACCCCGACCTCGTCATCGTGAACCCGCCCCGGCGCGGCATCGGCTCCGAGATCTGCGCCTGGCTCGTGGGTTCCACCGCCCGCCACCTGCTCTACTCCAGCTGCAACCCGGCCAGCCTCGCCCGCGACCTCGCCGAACTCCCGTCGTTCACCGCGACCCACGCCCGGCTGTTCGACATGTTCCCGCAGACCCCGCACCACGAGGTGCTGGTGCTGCTCACCCGATGAGCCGTAGCCGCCGCCACCGGCCGCGCTCCCCCTGGCCACAGACCGACGGCATCGACGCGATGCGGGTCAACCTCCCGCACGACGGCGCCTGGGCCACCCTCGGCGACCACCTGCGCGATCGCTTCGGCTCGCTCTCCCCGGCCGAACTCGCGTCGCTGTTCGATGAACAGCGGATCGCCACCGAGGACGGCCGGATGCTCACCGCCGACGAGCCGTACGTCCGTGGCGGCGTCGTGTTCGTCCGCCGCGAAATCGCGCCCGAACCGGTCGTGCCGTTCGACATCCCGGTGCTCCACGAGGACGACCGCATCCTGGTCGTCGACAAGCCGCACTTTCTCGCGACCATGCCGCGCGGGAGGCACATCACCCAGACCGCCGTCGCCCGGCTGCGGGTCGAACACGACCTGCCGGAGCTGACCGCCGCCCACCGCCTCGACCGGCTCACCGCCGGTGTGTTGCTCCTGACGAAACAGGTCGAACACCGCGGCGCCTATCAGCAGCTGTTCGCCCAACGCCGGGTCGCCAAGTCCTACACCGCGATCGCGCCCGACCTGCCTGGCTTCAGCCAGGTCGACGACGTCGCGCTGCACCTGCACAAGGTGCATGGCGACCCCGCCACCCGGATCGATGCGACGCGAGAACCGAACTCGCACACCGCCGTACGCCTGGTGCAGCGGCACCGGGCCCACGCGCTGTACGAGCTCGAACCGCACACCGGTCGCACCCATCAGCTGCGCGCCACCATGCACCACCTCGGTGCACCGATCGTCGGCGATCCGCTCTACCCGACGGTCCGGGCCGTGTCGCCGACCGACTACTCCGACCCCCTGCTGCTGCTCGCCGACACCCTCGCCTTCGACGACCCGGTCAGCGGCGAACGACACGAGTTCCGCAGCCGCCGACGGCTCATGTGGCCGTCGGGTGTTTGAATCGGTCCATGGATGTCAACGGCAGGACCGCAGTGGCGACCGGCGCGGCCGGTGGGATCGGAGCGGCGCTCGCCGCGGAGCTCGTCGAGGCAGGTGCCCGCGTGGTGCTGGTCGACCTCGATCCGGCCGTGCAGGAGACGGCGCAGGCCCTCGGCTCGGCCGCCACGGCCGTCACCGGTGACGTCGCCTCCGCATCCGTGATCGACGAGGCGATCGCCGCGGCTGAACGACTCTCCGGCCCGGTCGACCTCTACTTCGCCAACGCCGGCGTCGCCGGCGCGCCCGGCCTCGACGCGACGGAGTCCGACTGGCACCTCAGCCTCGAGGTGAACATACGGGCGCACATCCGCGCCGCGCAGCGGCTGGTGCCGCAGTGGACCGAGCGGGGCGAGGGCTACTTCGTCAGCACCGCCTCCGCCGCCGGCCTGCTGACCCAGATCGGTTCCGCGACGTACGCGGTGACCAAGCACGCCGCCGTCGCGTTCGCGGAGTGGCTGAGCGTGACGTACGGCGACCGCGGGGTGCGGGTCAGCTGCCTGTGCCCGATGGGTGTCGAGACCCAACTGCTGCACGCCGGCGCCGCGTCGGGCGACGCGCTCGGCGTCGCCGCCACCCAGGCGGTGCTGTCGGCCGGTGACGTGCTGACGCCGCAGGAGGTCGCCCGTCAGGTACTCGCGGCCGTCGCCGAGGAGACCTTCCTGATCCTGCCGCACCCGCAGGTGCGCACCATGCTGCAGCA
>JASLFY010000298.1 GCA_030150425.1 Yimella sp.
GCCCGGCGGTTGGCACTCGTCAGGAAGCGAGTACCTCGTCGAGGAGGGCCTCGGCCTTGTCCTCGTTGGTGTGCTCGGCGAGCGCGAGCTCGGAGACGAGGATCTGCCGGGCTTTGGCCAGCATGCGCTTCTCGCCGGCGGACAGGCCGCGGTCCTGGTCACGGCGCCACAGGTCGCGCACGACCTCGGCCACCTTGATGACGTCACCCGAGGCGAGCTTCTCCAGGTTCGCCTTGTAGCGGCGCGACCAGTTGGTGGGCTCCTCGGTGTGTTCGGCGCGCAGCACCTCGAACACGCGGTCCAGGCCCTCCTTGCCGACGACGTCGCGGACGCCGACGAGGTCGCAGTTCTCCGCGGGAACCTCGATGGTGAGGTCGCCCTGGGCAACCTTCAGAACGAGATACTGCTTGTCCTCGCCCTTGATCGTGCGGACCTTGATTTCTTCGATGAGAGCCGCCCCGTGGTGCGGGTAAACGACCGTCTCGCCGACCTTGAAAACCATGTGTGTTGTGCCCCTTTCGCGACGTCAAGGATACCACGGGTGGTGACGGTCACAGGACCGTTTGCGCAGGTCAAAGCGCCAACACGAGGGGGTGGTCGGCGCGTCGCGGCCTTGACAACGGCCGGTTCACGTGGTTCGCGCGCGCGTCGCCGGTGCGGGGTTCCAACGGTCGAACGGCGGTCGACCGGCAGGTGAACGAACCACCGATCCCACCCGTACGCCGGACCGACGGGCGCGAGGTACGACGGAGCCGGTAACATGCGGCCTGTGATGCGACGACTGACCTCCGTCCCGGCCGCCCGACGCGGCGCCCTCGCGACCCTGGCGGCAGCCGGCGTCACCATGTCGATGAGCGGCTGCATGTACTTCTCCGACGCCCAGACGGACGCCCACTACATCCCCTCGGACGGCACGATCACCAACGTCGGTGACGTCCAGCTGAGCAACGTCCTGGTGGTGACCACCGGCAAGGGCGCCAAGGGCAGCCTGCAGGGCCTGGCGACCAACCACAGCGACCAGACCGTCGAGCTGACCGTCACCCCGCAGGGCGGCACCGCCGCGAAGGTGTCGATCCCGGCGATGACCTCCGTCCGTCTGGACGGCAAGACCAACGGCACCGACAAGGCGACCACCAGCCCGGTCGACGTCGCGTCCACCCCGACCGCCCCCGGCGGTTCGATGAAGGTCGTCTTCGCCACCGCGCAGGGCGGCCAGGCGGCGACCAGCGTCCCGGTCCTGCTCGACCAGGCGCCGTACGGCAGCGCCACGGTCGACCACGCCAACGGCGAGGGCGCGGACAACTGATCTCCTGACGACATACGCGAAGGGCGGAGCCGATCGGCTCCGCCCTTCGCGTTCGTCCGTCGGGTCGAGGTGCGGGTCAGGACCCTTCGTACTTGTAGCCCAGGCCGCGCACCGTCACGATCACCGTCGGGTTACTGGGGTCCTGCTCGATCTTGGCCCGCAACCGCTTGATGTGGACGTCCAGCGTCTTGGTGTCGCCGACGTAGTCGCTGCCCCACACCCGGTCGATCAACTGGCCGCGGGTCAGCACCCGTCCGGCGTTGCGCAACAACATCTCCAGCAGCTCGAACTCCTTGAGCGGCAACGAGACCGGCTCACCGGAGACGGTGACGGTGTGGCGCTCGACGTCCATCCGGACCGGTCCGCTCTGCAGCGTCGCCGGCATCAGGTCGTCCGGCTCCTGGCCACGCCGCAGGACCGCCTTGATCCGGGCGAGCAGCTCACGCGAGGAGTAGGGCTTGGTGACGTAGTCGTCGGCGCCGATCTCCAGCCCGACGACCTTGTCGACCTCGCTGTCCTTGGCGGTCAGCATGATGATCGGCACGTTCGACTTCTGGCGGATCACCCGGCAGACGTCGACGCCCGACATCCCGGGCAGCATCAGGTCGAGCAGCACCAGATCGGCTCCGCCGCGGTCGAACTCGAGCAGGGCGTTCGGGCCGGTCTCGGCGAGGGCGACCTCGTAGCCCTCCTTCCCGAGCAGGTACGTCAACGGGTCCGAGAGGGATTCCTCGTCCTCGACCAGGAGGATGCGGGTCATGCGGTGGCCTTTCCGTCGTCTGCCGGTTCTGCTGCGGCCGAGGGCGCGGCCGCAGGAAGTCGAATGGTGAAGGTCGATCCGTGGCCCTCCTCGGACCACACGGTGACCTCGCCGCCGTGGTTGGCGCTGACGTGCTTCACGATCGCCAGGCCGAGGCCGGTGCCGCCGGTACGCCGCGAGCGGGCGGCGTCGACGCGGTAGAACCGCTCGAAGATCCGCTCGAGCTCGGCCGGCGGGATCCCACTGCCCTGGTCCTTCACCGACACGGTGACCAGTTCGGCGCTGGCGACCACGGTGAGGGCGACCTTGGTGTTGGAGGCGCTGTAGTTCACCGCGTTCTCGACCAGGTTGCGGATGGCGGTGGTGATCAGGTTCGGGTCGCCGAAGATCTCGGCCGGGTGGCTCCCGAGGTCGGTCACCAACGAGATGTTGCGGTCCTCGGCGAGCAGTCGCAGGTGGTCGACCGCTTCCCGCGCACAGTCGCGTACGTCGATCCGTTGCGGGGCGTCGAGGGTGTCGGCGACCTGCAGCCGCGACAGTTGCACGATCTCCTGCACCAACCGGGTCAACCGCTCGGTCTCGCCGCGCATGCGACCACTGAACCGTCGTACGGCGACCGGGTCGTCGGCCGCGTCGGTGACCGCCTCCGCGAGCAGGCTGAGGCCGGCCACCGGGGTCTTGAGTTCGTGGCTCACGTTGACCACGAAGTCGCGCCGGGTCTCCTCGACCCGGCGGGAATGGGTGCGGTCGTCGGCCAGCACCAGCACGTTCTCCCCGAGCGGCACCACCCGCACACCGAGCAGCATCCGGCCGCCGCCGGCGACGCCGCGGGCGAGATCGAGTTCGACCTCATGCAGGTCCCGGTCCCGGCGGGCGGTGCGGACCAGGGTGCGGACCGGTTCGTGGGCGAGCTCCTGCCCCCGGACCAGACCCAACGGGCCGGCGGAGGTCGACGCCCTGATCACCCGGTCGCTGCGGTCGACGATCAGCGAGGCCGAGCGCAGCGCGTCGAGCACCTCGGCCACCTTCGGGTGGACCAGGGGTTCCGGGGCCGCCGGCACGACCTGCGCCGCCGTGGTGCCACCGGCCGCGACGCGGCCGCGCCGACCGATGACGAGCCCGAACCCCACCCCGAGGGCGAGGCCGAGCACGAGGAGGACGTACGGCAGCACGGGCCCAATGTAACCACCCGGCCGCACCGCGTTTCCGCAGGTGAGCGCCGTACGACCCCGGTCCACTCGCCGTTCACCGAGTAGCATGGTGGCGTTCACCGCGCCCTGCGACCCTCGGCTCACGTCGCGCGCGCGGCGCCCCAGTCACGTCGAAAGATCAAGGACCACCCCAGCATGCGCAATGCTTTCCACGACGACCTCGATCGGGTCTCCGACCAGCTGGTCCACATGACCGAACTCGTCGGCACCGCGATGCAGCGCGCCACCAAGGCCCTCCTCGACGCCGACCTCGCGCTCGCCGAGAGCGTCATCGCCGCCGACGACGACATCGACGCCGTACGCCGCGAGGTCGACGACCTCGCCGTCGACCTCCTCGCCCGGCAGCAGCCGGTCGCCACCGACCTGCGCATGGTCGTCACGGCCATGCACATGGCCTCCGACATCGAGCGGATGGGCGACCTCGCCCGCCACATCGCGAAGATCGCGCGGATGCGCTACCCCGCGAAGGCCCTGCCGGAGAACGTCCAGTCGCAGATCACCGCCATGTCGGCGTGCGCGATCGAGCTGGCGAAGCAGACCGGCGCCGCGATCGACTCCAAGGACGTCCACGCCGCAACCGCCATCGAGCGCGAGGACGACAAGATGGACGAGCTGCACCGCGACATCTTCCGCGTGATGCTCGACCCGTCGTGGGACAAGCCGACCGAGTCCGCGGTCGACGTGACCCTGCTGTCGCGCTACTTCGAGCGCTTCGGTGACCACGCGGTCGCCGTCGCCAACCGCATCGTCTACCTCGTCACCGGCCGCTACGGCAGCGAGGAGGAGGACGGTCAGAACTGACCGTTCACCACACGACGAAGGGCCCGGAGCGATCCGGGCCCTTCGTCGTACGTGGGTCCGACGTGGTCAGCGCCCCTGGTTCGCGACCGCCTGCGCGGCCGCGGCGGCGGCCTCCGGGTCGAGGTACTCGCCGCCGGCGACGGTCGGGCGCAGCTGCTCGTCGAGGCGGTAGACCAGCGGCATGCCGGTCGGGATGTTCAGACCGACGATGTCGTCGTCCGAGATCCCGTCGAGGTGCTTGACCATCGCGCGGAGGCTGTTGCCGTGGGCCGCGACGAGCACCACCTTGCCGGCCTTCAGATCGGGCACGATCGCCTCCTCCCAGTAGGGCAGGAAGCGGGCGATGACATCCTTCAGACACTCGGTGCGGGGCGCCTCGTCACCGAGGTCGGCGTAGCGCGGGTCGCCGTCCTGGGCGAACTCCGAGCCGTTCTCGATCGGCGGCGGCGGGACGTCGAACGAACGCCGCCAGGTCATGAACTGCTCCTCGCCGAACTCCTCCAGCGTGGCCTTCTTGTCCTTGCCCTGCAGCGCGCCGTAGTGGCGCTCGTTGAGCCGCCAGGACCGCTTGACCGGGATCCAGTGGCGGTCGGCGACGTCGAGCGCGAGGTGGGCGGTGGTGATCGCCCGACGTAGCAGCGAGGTGTGGACCACGTCGGGCAGCACACCCGCGTCCTTCAGCAACTCGCCGCCGTGGGCGGCCTCGCTCCGGCCCTTCTCGGTCAGGTCGACGTCGACCCAACCGGTGAAGAGGTTCTTGGCGTTCCAGTCGGATTCGCCGTGGCGCAGCAACACGAGTGTGTAGGTCATGGCCCCAGCCTATTCGCCGGCGAGCAGGTGCCGGAAAGCCTCCAGATTGCGAGTCGACTCGCCCCGCGAGATGCGCCAGTCCCACTCCTTCTGCATCGAGCTGCGGAAACCGATCACCAGCAGGTCGTTGAACGGTTCGTCGGCTGCGGTGAGCAGGGCGCCGAACAGCTGGTCCAGGTAGTCCTCGTCGACCGCCGGCAGCGGCACCCGGCCGCCGACGTAGACGTCGCCGCTGGCGTCGATCGAGTACGCCAGTCCGCGCAGCCGCAGGTTGCGGCGCAGCAGCGAGCGGTAGAACTCGAGGTGGTTCTCGTCGGGCTTGCGGATCACGAACGCGGTGACCGACAGGTCGTAACGCCCCACCACCAGCGACACCACGGTCTTGAGCTTGCGCTCGCCGGGCAGCGTCACGACGAACTCACCGTCGTTGACACCGCGCTCCCACTCCAGCCCGGCATCAGTGACGACCTGCTCGATCAGCGTCCCGATCGCCGTCGGATCGACCGCGCTCACGGCACGACCGCCGTCGGCACCTGCGCGAACCCGGACGCCCCGGTCGTGGACGGTGGCGCCACCTCGCAGGCGTGTCGGTAGACCTCGTACAGGGCGTCGGTGGTGGCGTCCCAGGAGAACCGCTGCGCCCGGCGTACGGCGTTGTCGGACAACACCTTTCGTTGCTCCGGGTCGTCGAGCAGGTCGGCGATGGCGGTCGCCCAGTCGGCCGGGTCGTGGCCGTCGACCAGCACGCCTCCGCCGCCGACCGCGGTCGGTAGACCGCCGACCCGCGAGGCGACCACCGGGGTGCCGCAGGCCATCGACTCGATCGCCACGAGCCCGAAGGACTCGGAGTACGAGGGCACGACGGTCAGGTCCGCCGCGGCGAACCAGCGCGCCAGGCCGGCGCGGTCGGCCGGGGGCACGAAACGTACGAGGTCGTCGACGCCCAGCTCGCGCGCGAGGTTGTGCAACGAGCGGGGGCGGTCCAGGCCGCTGCCGCTCGGGCCGCCGAGGATCGCGACCGAGAGTCGGTCGCGGCGCTGCGGCTCGCGACGGACCAGTTCCGCCACCGCGCGCACCAGGACGTCGGGCGCCTTCAGCGGCTGGATCCGACCGACGAACAGCAGCAGGTCGTTCTCGACCGGCACGTCGAGCAGCCGGCGTGTCTCGGCCCGGTCGGCCGGACGCAGCACGTCGAGGTCGACGCCCGGCGGCACGACCCGCACCCGCTCGGGGTCGGCGTCGTAGAGGTCGACCAGTTCACGCGCCTCGGTGTCGGTGTTGGCGGTCAGCCAGCTGGCCACCCGTACGACCTGCTCCTCACCGATCTCGCGTCCCTTGGGCTCGGGACGGTCGCCCTCGGCGAGCGCGCCGTTCTTCACCTTGCTCATGGTGTGCATGGTGTGGACCAACGGGACGTTCCAGCGGTCGGCGGCGAGCCAACCGACCTGGCCGGAGAGCCAGTAGTGGGAGTGAACCAGGTCGTAGTAGCCCTCGGGGCTGGTCGCGACGAACCGCATCACCCCTGCCGCGAACGCGCACAGCTGGCCGGGCAGGTCCTCCTTGACCAAACCTTCGTACGGCCCCGCGTCGATGTGGCGCACGATGACGTTCGGCGCGAGCTCGACGACGTCGTCCTGGTCGCCGGAGGTGCGGCGGGTGAAGATCTCGACCTCGATCCCACGCCGCCCGAGCCGCTTGGCGGTCTCGACGACGTAGACGTTCAACCCGCCGGCGTCGCCGGTGCCGGGCTGGTCGAGCGGAGAGGTGTGGACGCTGATCATCGCCACTCGGCGCACGGGGCACCCGCTCGGTTCGGTCATGTCCGTCAGTCTCTCACCCACCTACGATGGCCCGGTGAGCAGCAAGGGGCCGGTGGGCGCGATCACCCGCGGCACGACCGCACCCAACCGGTTGCGCCGGTGCGACCGCTGGTTGGTCGCCACCCAGCGCGAGCGGATCTCCTCCCCCACCGAACCGCCGTTGATCGTCGACCTCGGCTACGGCGCGTCCCCGGTCACCGCGGTCGAACTGCGCTCCCGGCTGCGCCAGGTGCGTCCGGACCTGCGGGTCGTCGGGCTGGAGATCGACCCCGAACGCGTCCGTGCCGCCCAGCCGCTGGCCGACGACGGTCTGGAGTTCCGGCTCGGCGGATTCGAGATCCCGGTGTCCGGCCGGGCGACCGTGGTGCGCGCGTTCAACGTGCTGCGCCAGTACGACGAGGCCGAGGTCCCCGCGGCCTGGGACCGGGTGCTCGACCGGCTGACCCCGGACGGCCTGTTCGTCGACGGCACCTGCGACGAGATCGGCCGACTGTGCACCTGGATCGCGCTGGACCGCAGCGGCCCGCGCACCCTCACCCTGTCCTGGCGGCTGGCCGGCCTCACCGACCCGACGCAGATCGCCGAACGTCTGCCGAAGGCACTGATCCACCGCAACGTCCCGGGCGAACCGGTGCACCGTTTCCTGACCGCGCTCGGCCGGGCGTGGGCCCACGCCGGGCCGTACGCGTCGTACGGCGTCCGCCCGCGGTTCCTGGCCGCGGTCGCGCAGCTCAAGGACGACGGCTGGCCGATCGTGGGCGGTCGTCAGCGCTGGCGGCTCGGTGAACTCACCGTCGACTGGGCCGCGGTGGCTCCGAATGGAA
>JASLFY010000029.1 GCA_030150425.1 Yimella sp.
GCCGACCTGCGCGGCTACTCCTACGACCGCACCGACGTGTCGGCGCGCGGTCTGGCGAACGCCTACGCGCAGACACTCGGAACGGTGTTCACCCAGGAGTCGAAGCCGTACGAGGTCGAGATCGTCGTCGCCCAGCTGGGCGACACCGCGGCCGCCGACCAGATCTACCGACTGATGTACGACGGGTCGGTCGCGGAGGAACGCGGCTTCGTCGCGATGGGCGGGGGAGCGGACCGCATCAGCGCCGCCCTCGAGCAGGAGTGGTCGCCCGACGTCTCCCTCCCGGCAGCCCTGCAACTGGCCGTCCGCCTGCTCGGCCAGGAGGCCGACGGCACGACCCGGGAGCTGACCGCCGAACAGTTGGAGGTCGGCTTGCTCGACCGCAGCCGCAGTCGACGCACCTTCCGACGACTGGTCGGCCAGAGCCTGCAGGACCTGCTCTGACGCGAGCAGTAGCGCGCTGATCCGGGGCGCGAACGCGCCCCGGATCGCTTGGTGGATCCGAGGAATCCGGGGACTCGCCGGAAGTCGGTCGCGGGTTGTCGGTGCGGGGTGGAATACTTCAAAACCGAAAACTGAGGTGATCTAACTTTCACCTCGGCACCCGTCACCTTGCCGGCCTGTCGGCAACCGATCCCGGGGAGCGCGTCCGACGTTGAGCGACACCACCACATCCGCCACCACTCCTGCTCCATCGCTGCCCGCCGAGCTGGCCAGCACCCACTCCGTCGCCGCGCGCGACGGGTTCCTGCACCGCAGTGACCTCGGCCGCCTGCTGCCCTACCTGCGTCCGTACCGCGGCCGACTGATCGCGATGTTCACCGTCGCGTTGCTGTCGATCGGTTCGACGATCGCGATCCCGTTGTTCACCAAGGCGGTCATCGACGGCCCCGTCGCCCACCACGACCAGCGCGGCCTGTGGATCCTGGGTGTCAGTGCCCTGCTGCTCGGCGTCGCCGAGGCGGCGCTCTGGATGGCGCGCCGTTGGCTGGTGCAGCGGGCCAGCACCGGCGTCGAGGCAGACCTGCGCACCGACATGTACGCCCGGTTGCAGGTGCTCCCGATGCGCTTCCACAGCAGCTGGCAGTCCGGCCAGTTGCTCTCCCGGATCATGAACGACCTCGGCATGATGCGCCGGTTCATCGGGTTCGGCTCGGTCCTGTTGATCCTCAATGTGATCCAGGTCGTCGTCGTCACCGGCATCCTGCTGGCGATGTACTGGCCGCTCGGCGTGGTGGTGCTGATCTCGATCGCCCCGGTGGTGTGGGCGAACCTGCACTACGAACGCCAGTTCACCAAGGCGTCCCGCGCCGCCCAGGACCAGACCGGCAACGTCGCGACCCACGTCGAGGAGTCGGCGCTCGGTCTGCGCGTCGTGAAGTCCTTCGGCCGCGAGGAGCACGTCTACTCCCGCTTCGACGAGCAGGCGGTCGAGCTGCGTGACATCCAGCTGCGCAAGGTGTCGATCATGTCGCGCTTCTGGACGTTGCTGGAGACCATTCCGACCGCGACGCTGATCATCGTGCTCGGCCTCGGCGCCCACGCGGTGGCCGACGACCGGATCACCCTCGGCACCCTCGTCGCGTTCATCACCCTGATGCTCAACCTGGTCTGGCCGATCGCCAGCCTCGGCTTCCTGCTGTCGATGCTGCAGGAGACGATGACCGCCGCCAACCGCGTGGTGCAGATCTTCGATGCGCCGCGCGAGATCGAGTCCGGTCGACGCGACCTGCCCAACCCCACCGGGCGGCTCGAACTGCGCGACGTCGGCTTCCGTTTCCCGGACAGCGAGGACTGGGCGCTGCGCCACCTCGACCTGGTCATCGAGCCGGGAGAGACGGTCGCCCTGGTCGGCGCCACCGGCTCCGGCAAGTCGGTGCTGACCTCCCTGATCCCGCGGCTGTACGACGTCAGCGAGGGCGCGGTGCTGCTCGACGGCGTCGACGTCCGCGAACTGCCGCTGCCGACCGTACGCAGCATCGTCGCCACCGCGTTCGAGGACCCGACGCTGTTCTCGATGTCGGTCCGGGAGAACCTCACCCTCGGCCGCCCGCAGGCGACCCAGGAGGAACTGGACCGGGCGATCTCGATCGCGCAGGCGGGCTTCGTCCACGACCTGCCCTTCGGACTCGACACCCGCATCGGCGAGCAGGGCATGAGCCTGTCCGGTGGTCAGCGCCAGCGCCTGTCGCTCGCCCGGGCAGTGCTCGCCGACCCGCGCGTCCTCGTCCTGGACGACACCCTGTCCGCCCTCGACGTGCACACCGAGGCACTGGTCGAGGAGGCGCTGCGCAACGTGCTGACCGACGTCACCGGCATCGTCGTCGCCCACCGCGCATCCACCGTGATGCTCGCCGACAAGGTCGCCCTGCTCGACGGCGGAACGATCACCCACGTCGGCAGCCACGCCGAGTTGCTGGCCACCGTGCCCCGCTACCGCTTCCTGCTGGCCGCCGACGACGAACTCGATCCGGATCTCGAACACGACGAGTGTTGGGAGAACGACGAGCAACTCGATCAGCAGCAGTTGGTCCACAGTGCGGTGTCCGCCACGCGCGGCGCCACCACCCGGACCGGAGACGACGAAGAGGTCGACCGATGAGCGCCCCCACCACCGAGGTCGCGGAGGCGACCGCCGACTGGCGCGGCCGGATGCAGGAGAACAAGCCGGAGGAGCAGGTCGAGAAGACCGCGCAACCGGGCCAGGCCCGCGCACTCCTGTGGAGCCTGCTGCGGCCGTACCGCTGGACCGTCCTGCTGCTCGCGATCGCCGTCATCGGCGAGAACGTCGCCCGACTGTCGGTGCCGCGACTGGTCCAGATCGGCGTCGACGACGGCGTACCGCCACTGCACGACAAGGGCGACAGCACCGTCATGACCCAGGTCGTGATCGCGCTGCTGGTCGCCCTGGTGGTCCAGGCAAGCCTGCGGATGTGGTTCATCCTGCAGTCCGGGCGGATCGGCCAGCGGGCCCTGCTGGAGCTGCGCCGCCGGGTGTTCCGCCACTTCGGCAGCCTCGACGTCGCCTTCCACGACCGCTACACCTCCGGTCGCGTCGTCAGCCGCTCGACGAGCGACGTCGAAGCGATCCAGGAGATGCTCGAGAACGGCTTCGACGGGCTGATCACCGCCGCGCTGACCCTGGTCGGCACCGCGATCCTGCTGGTCACCCTCGACCTGCGACTCGGCCTGGTTTGCCTTCTGAGCTTCCCGTTCCTGGTGGTGCTCAGCCTCTGGTTCCGCCGTGAGTCGGCCGCCACGTACCGGCTGGTCCGCGAGATCTCGGCGCTGGTCATCGTGCAGTTCGTGGAGACGATGAGCGGGGTGAAGGCGGTGCAGGCCTACCGCCGCGAGCCGCGCAACCAGGAGATCTTCGTCGACCTGGCCGACCGCTACCGCGAGATCAACCTGCGCACCATGCGGCTGATCGCGATCTTCATGCCGGGCGTGAAGCTGATCGGCAACCTGACCACCGGTGTGGTGCTGCTCTACGGCGGCTACCTCGCGATGCACGGCCAGCTGACGATCGGTGTGCTGACCGCCTTCCTGCTCTACCTGCGCCAGTTCTTCGAACCGATGCAGGAGATCACGCAGTTCTACAACACCTTCCAGTCCGCGACCTCGGCGCTGGAGAAGCTGGCGATCGTCCTCGACGAGAAGCCGGCGATCGCCGACCCGGAGAAGCCGCGGGAACTGACGGACGTACGCGGTCAGGTCACCTTCGACCACGTCCGCTTCGAGTACGTCGAGGGCCGGCCGGTGCTGCCCGACCTCGACCTCGTCGTGCCGGCCGGTCAGACGGTCGCACTGGTCGGCACCACCGGTGCGGGCAAGACGACGATCGCGAAGCTGATCGCCCGGTTCTACGACCCGACCGCCGGCCGGATCCTGCTCGACGACACCGACCTGCGCGACGTGACCCAGGCCGACCTGCGCCAGCACGTCGTGATGGTGACCCAGGAGAACTTCATGTTCGAGGGATCGGTCGCCGACAACATCCGGTTCGGTCGACCGAGCGCCACCGACGAGGAGGTGCGCGCCGCGGCCCACGCGGTGGGCGCCGACGCCTTCATCGAGCAGTTGCCGCAGGGCTACGACACCGACGTCGCCAAGCGCGGTGGCCGGTTGTCCGCCGGACAGCGTCAGCTGGTCGCGTTCGCCCGGGCGTTCCTGGCCGACCCCGACGTGCTGATCCTCGACGAGGCGACGTCGTCGCTGGACATCCCTAGCGAGCGGTTGGTGCAGCAGGCGCTGCAGACGATCCTGGCCGGGC
The DNA here is from genome assembly GCA_030150425.1 of Yimella sp. Taxonomy (GTDB): domain Bacteria; phylum Actinomycetota; class Actinomycetes; order Actinomycetales; family Dermatophilaceae; genus Yimella. The sequence goes on from JASLFY010000029.1 coordinate 4,274, forward strand.
GTACCGCGCTGATCATCGCCCACCGTCTGTCGACGGTGGAGATCGCCGACCGCGTGCTCGTGCTGGAACACGGCCAGGTGTTGGAGGACGGTTCACCGCAGCAGCTGACCCAGCAGCAGAACGGCCGCTACGCCGCACTGCACGACGCGTGGATCAACTCGCTCGCCTGAACGGCGTCCGCTCAGCGCTCGGAGAGTCGGTGGGTGATCTGGTCGGCCTCGTCGGCGGGGGAGAGCCCCGCCCGGGGGGGCCGACCCGGTCCGGCCTGCAATTCCCAGGCGAGGGTGTCGGTGAACGTCTCCGGCAGCGGCCGGACGCGCAGACCGGCGCTGTTCGCCGCCGCGGTCGAGACTGTCATCATCCCGGCGAGGTCGGGCCAGGGCAGCCACAGCGGCAGCGAGCGCTCGCCCATCCACGGCTGCACGGCGTGGTCGGTCAGCCAACGCGGCGACACCGACACGACCGGGTCGGTGTGGCCGGCGACCGCACGAGCTGCGGCGAGCACCCCGGCCAACGGAACGACCGGACCGGTGACGTTGAAGGTGCCGGTCGCGGGCCCGACCAGGAAGGCGGCGAGGTCGCGCGCGTCGATCAACTGCACCTGCGCGGCGGGTTCGTCCGGCACCAGCACGGCACCGTCCGGGCGGGACGGATGGGCGAAACGCAGCGGCCAGTAGCCGGTGCGCCCGCTGCTGTCACCGGGCCCGGCGATCAGTCCGGCACGGGCGATCAGATGGTCGTCCGGGAATGCTTCGCGGACGAGGCTCTCGCAGGTCACCTTCGCCGGACCGTACTGCTCGGGGTCGTACGTCGTCCCGGTCCACGGCGCGAGCAACGCCGCCGATTCGTCGGCGCCGACCGCGTCCGGGCCGGCGTCGGCGTAGACGTTGATGCTGGAGACGAACGCGTACCGGCCCACCCGACCGCGCAGCGCGTCGAGCGCGGATCGGACGAGGTGCGGGTCGCGCGCGACGTCGACCACCTGGTCGAAGTCGCCGATGAGCCCCGCGTAGCCGTCCGCCGCGGTGCGGTCGCCGCGGACGAACTCGACTCCGTCAGGCACCGGTCCGCTCTCGCCGCGAGCGAAGGCGACGACGTCGTGACCGGCCGCGAGCGCCGCGTCACAGATCGCGCGGCCGAGGAAGGCGGTTCCACCCAGCACCAGGATTCGCATGGCCCCAGCAGACCAGACCGTGGACCGGACACGCGACGGAATACGCCGACAGCGCAATCGGATCCGGCTTAGGGTCGAGCCATGGAGCGGCGCATCTTTGGGATCGAGACCGAGTACGGCGTGACCTGCACCTCCGGCGGCACCCGCCGGCTCACCCCGGACGAGGTGGCCCGCTACCTGTTCCGCCGGGTGGTCAGCTGGGGCCGGTCCAGCAACGTCTTCCTCGGCAACGGTGCCCGCCTCTACCTCGACGTCGGCAGCCACCCGGAGTACGCGACGCCCGAGTGCGAC
>JASLFY010000038.1 GCA_030150425.1 Yimella sp.
CCCCGGCGGACGTCGAGTTCGCCAAAGCGCTCTGCGCCACCTGCCCGCTGCAGCAGCACTGCCTCGACGGTGCTCTCGAGCGGGAGGAGCCGTGGGGTGTCTGGGGTGGCCAGCTCTTCGACCAGGGCGTCGTGATCGCCCGCAAGCGGCCCCGCGGCCGACCGCGGAAGAACCCGGTCGCGGCGTGACCGGGTCGATCGCCGGTCCCGTGTGGACGACCGACCGGCGCCTTCGATACGTGGCTCCCTGCCCCTGGAAGACCGCCTCGCTGCACAGCGGGTCGGTGCTCCCGGGGCAGGGGGCCACTGTTCTTTCCGTACGTTCTTCTTGCTCTGCTCAGTCGCTGAACCCGGGCACGCACTCGGCGAAGATGTCGCGCGCCGGAACGGTCCCGTCGATCTGACACAGGACCGCGATCCCGCCCAACCAGGTGCGGTGGATCAACACGAACTCCGGCGGCAGGTTCAGCTGCAGCCCGACGGTGAAGCGCGAGCTGCGCGGATCGTTCAGGTGGTTGAAGACCCGGCGCAGCCAGCTGCGACTGAACCGGAACTCGTTGTGCTGCAACGGTTCCACAAAGATTCCGAGGTAGTCCAGCAGGCGGTCCGGATCGACCTGGATGCTGGAGCGGATGAAGCCGTGGTCGCGCAGCACGTCCACCAGCGCTTCGCCGTCGCCGAGCAACGCCTGGGTGGCGATCTCGCCGAGTGCGGAGGGAAGCCCGTCGGGCAGCCGGTTCACCGCGCCGAAGTCGAGGACCCCGAGTCGGCCGTCGTCCATCAGCCGGAAGTTCCCCGGGTGGGGGTCGGCGTGCAGCAGGCCGGCTTGTTCGGGGCCGCCGAGCAGGAACTCCAGGTAGCGCCGGGCGACCAGGTCGCGTTCCTCGGGAGACCCCTCGGCGATGATGCGGGACAGCGGACGCCCGCTCATCCACTCGCTGACGATGACCTGGTCGGTCGCGTGGACCAGCGCCGGCACGTGGACGTGGTCGCTGCCCGCGTACGCCTCCGCGAACTGCTCCTGCATCTGCGCCTCGAGGAGGTAGTTGGTCTCCTCGCTCATCCGCGCCTTCAGCTCGTCGAGGATCGGTCCGACGTCGAGGCCGGGCACCCAGAGGGTGCTGATCCGAGCCACCCGGCTGAGCTGGTTCAGGTCGGACATCAGCGCGCCGGCGGCGCCGGGGTACTGGATCTTGACCGCCACCTCGCGACCATCGCGCCAGACCGCGCGGTGGACCTGCCCGATCGACGCACTGGCGACGGGCGACATCTCGAACTCGGTGAATCGGCTGCGCCAGCGGGTGCCGAGCTGCTCGCGCAGGACCTTGACGACCGTCTGCTCCGGCATCGACGGAGCGGAGTCCTGCAGCTTGGTGAGCGTGGCGCGGTACGGAGCCGCCATCTCCTCGGGCAGCGCGGCCTCGAACATCGACAGGCCCTGCCCGAACTTCATCGCCCCGCCCTTGAGGCCGCCGAGCACCTTGAACAGTTGGGCCGCGGTCTGCTCCTGCATCGCCGCGGCGACCTGCTCGGCGGGCTGTCCACCGATCCGCTTGCCGACCCCCAGCGCGGCCCGGGCGCCGATGCCCAGGGGCAGGCTCGCCAGCCGCGCGGTCCGTACGACTGCCTTGCGGGGGATATCGCTCATGCAGCCATTGTCACCCCGCCGCCTCCCAGGTCCGGACCGGCAACGCCGCCGAACAGCGACAGCGCGGGTGCACGGGCCAGAAGCGGTGCTCGATGCTCGGGTCCGGTGTCGTGACCGCCAGGGCGAGTCCAGGCGCGAGCGGGCGCCCGGCCGCGATGCCGCGCAGCACCAGCCCGACCAGGGCCGCGGCCATCTGGTTCAGTTCCGGGGCGGTGACCGGTGCTGGCTCGGCGATCGCGACGTCGTGCAGCTGCGCGAGCACCAGCGGCCATGGCGTGAACTGGTCGGCCCGGCGCAGTTGCAGGCAGCGCGGACACGGCCCCTCGGCGGGGCGCAGCAGCGGACCGACGACGACCCGGTCGCTGCCGACCTCGACCGGCAGGGTGAACCGGGCGGCCCCGGAGCGGTGCGGGTCGACGTCGACCGGGCCACCGACGACCACGCGTACGTCGACCGCGGCGGGGTGGTCGACCGGCGCCGTCTCGAGCGCAGCCAACAACGCGCGTACGGCGTCGGCCACGGGACCCTTGCCGTCCACCCGCGCGGTGCTCCCGCGCAGATCGGCCGGTGTGAGCCGGGCGACCGCGGTGCGCAGCAGCGCGGCGAGGTGCTGGTCGCCGGCGCGGTGGAAGATCTGCGGCCAGTGCGTCGCGGTGAGCGGTGGGAGCTGCAGCAGATGGTCGACCACCTGCGGCGGCAACCCGGTCAGCAGCTGTGGCTGGTCGCTGGACACCCCGAGCAGCACCTGGTCGGGGCCGCAGCGCAGGGCTCTGAAGTGCGGTTGGTTCATGTCGTCTCCCATCGGTGGCCGCTCAGTGTGGCCCGCTCGGTGTGGCCCGCGCCGGGGGCCCGGATCCGGCTGTGCACAGAGCCGTCGAGTTTCCACAACCGCGGCGTGCGCTCCCGTCCGCCCGGCGTGGACGACGTATGTTGCAGGGATGGAACCGGTGCCCGAGGTCGAGATCGTACGATCGGCGCGTCGCCGGCGATCGGCCTCCGCGGCCCTGGTCGACGGTCGGATCGTGGTGCGCGTCCCGGCCCACCTGAGTCGCGCCGAGGTCGACCGGATCGTGCCGGGGCTGGTCAGCAGGGTGGTCGCGAAGCAGCGCGGTGGCCGACCGACCGACTCGGACCTGGCGGCCCGCGCCGCGCGGCTGTCTCGCGCCCACCTGGGTGGCCTGGCGGTGCCGGCGTCGGTGCGCTGGGTGACCAACCAGCGCTCGCGCTGGGGATCGTGCACCCCGCACACCCGGGAGATCCGGCTCTCGTCGCGGCTGCAGGGCATGCCCGACTACGTCGTCGACTTCGTGCTGCTGCACGAACTGGCCCACCTGCTGCAGCCCAACCACAGCCGCTCGTTCCACGCCCTGTTGGCCGGTTACGACCAGCGGGAACGCGCGGAGGCCTATCTCGCCGGGGCGAGCTTCGGCGCCGGCCTACCGCCGATCGACGAACTCGACGAACTCGACGACGTCACCGATGCTGCAGGAGAAGGCGGCGCACTCGCCTGATCGTGGCCGGCAGGTCAGGGTCCGTCGGCTCGGGGAGGTCGTCGACCGCGCACCACTGCACCGCCTCCGACTCCTCGGACACGACGACCGGCTGCGGCTCGTCGAGCACGGCCGCCACCCGTACGTCCAGGTGGGAGGTGCATCGGCCGAAGGCGGCCGGCAGCTGGTGGTGGTCCAGGTCGACGATGCGGATCGCCTCGGGCGAGACGTCCAGCCCGGTTTCCTCGCGGATCTCCCGCAGCGCGGCATCGACGACGCCGCCGTCACCGCTCTCGAAGTGGCCGCCGGGCTGCAGCCACAGGCGGGCCTTGCCGTGGAACACCATCGCGACGTGGTCGAGCGTCGGGTCGAAGACGAACCCGCTGCCGGTCAGGTGATCGGGGCACCCGTCACGGCTGACGGCGTCGGCGCCATGGGTCTCGAGGTGGGCCAGGTAGTTCAGCCGTCGCTGCTCGGCGTCGTCGTCGGGCGCGGTCCACTGCGACAGGAGACGGTGGGCGTCTGCCTGCAGAACGGTGAAGCTCACTGCTTGTTGTGGTTGTCGTTGTCGGTGCTGTTGTCGTCGCCGTCAGCGTCCTCCGCGTCGGAGTCCGAGGCCGAGTCGGCGTCGAGCTCGGCCCGACCCTGCGCGAGCAGGGCAGCCAGAGCGTCGTCCATCGCGTCGGACTCGGCCGCCGCGGCATCGACCCTCGGCTCACCGGACACGTAGCCGGCCGGGTCGTCCAGGTCGGCGGCGGTCGGCGCGAAGTCGGGGTGCTTCCAGGCCGCGTCGCGGCCCTCGGCGCCCTTGTTCTCCTCCAACGCGGTGAACAGGGCGGCGGCGTCACGCAACCGGCGCGGCCGCAACTCCAAGCCGACCAGGCTGGCGAAGACCTTCTCCGCCGGGCCGCCGGTGGCGCGCCGACGGCGTACGGCCTCGGACAGCGCCGCGGCGTGGGGGAGGTGCGGGCGTACCGCGTTGTCGGAGACGACGTCGACCCACCCCTCGACCAGCGCCAGTAGGGTCTCGAGGTGGTTCAGCGCACGCTGCTGGTTCTCACTCGGCTCCGGCCGGAACATCGACCCGGACAGGGCCTCCTGCATCGCCTCCGGGTCCTGCATGTCGGCCTGGGAGAGCGCGCGCTCGATGCCGTCGGTGTCGACCGTGATGTCGGCGGCGTACGACTGCACAGCCGCGATCAGCGCTGGGCCGAGCCACGGGACGCTGTCGAACAGGCGGGTGCGGGCCGCTTCGCGGACCGCGAGGTAGAGGTGGACCTCGCCGGCGTCGAGGCCGAGGCCCTCGGCGAAGCTGCCGATGTTGCCCGGCAGCACCACGACCGGGTGGCCCTCCATCAGCGGCAGGCCGACCTCGGTGCCGGTGACCAGTTCGGTGGCGAGGGTGCCGACCGCCTGGCCGAGTTGCATCGAGAAGACCGCGGCGCTCATCTTCGCCAGCATCGGCTCGATCTGCGGCATCATCTGCGCCTGCATGCCGAACTGCTCGGCGCCCATCCGGCCGATCTGTTCGTGCATCGCGGCGCCGATGGCGTCGTTGACGGCGGTCGCCAGCGGTTCGACCAGGCGGCGCCACATCGGCATCGTGGCCTCGACCCACTCCGAGCGGCTCCACGCCTTGCCCGGGCCGGTCGACGGGAAGTCGGTGATCTGGTCGAGCCAGAGGTCGGCGACCGAGACGACCTGGTCGACGTCGCGGGAGGTGGCGGCGCCGATGCTCGGGTCACCGCCGGCCGCGATCGTGCGACGAGCGACGTCGCGCGCGGCGTCCATGTTGAAGCCGCCCTCGTCGGTGCCGGACATCATCGCTGCCATCTGCTGCTGCATCAGCTGGAACTGGGCCGGGTCGATGTTGCCCAGGCCGAGCTGGGAGAGCGTCTCGCGCATCTCGTCGGAGTCGCCGCTCATCAGGTTGCGCAGCAGCTCGTTGAAGTCGGGTTCGCCGCCCTCGTCGGGACGGGGCTGGTCGTCGGTCATGACGCTCCTTCGCAGGTTGCGGTCGGCAGTTCCCAAGGTCTGTGTGCGACAACCGA